>NZ_JALKAU010000045.1:0-32767 GCF_023015735.1 Gelidibacter sp. F63206 | reverse complement strand
TCCTCAGCATCCTCAGCGTTGGATTCTTCAATTTCCTCTACATAGGTATCCTTCTTCTTTGCTGGGATTTCTTCCGAACTAGCTTTTTCAGTTTCAGTTTCATTCGATGCACTAGAAGATGTTTCTGATATAACTTCAGCTTTTGGCGTCTCAGCTTCTTTTGGCGTCTCTTTCTGATCATTTACCTCTGCAACAGCAGACGTTTCCGCATCTTCTGTGGTAGATATATTGTCTCTGGGCGACGTTTGGTCATCTCCAACTGTTTTTTCAGGTGAAATGTCCTCTTTTTTTAAAATTTCGTTTCCATCTGCATTTTGCAGGTTATCTTTCTCTGACATTGTCATAATGATTAAATTTCTTGCTATTGTAAGCAAGTAAATATACTAACAACACCTTAGATTACAAAAGAGAAAGCTAATTTTAGGATATTTTGGTTATTTGGTCCAGATCTCCCAAGCTTTTTCGGCCTGGTATTCCAACATCTTAGAACCGTTGCAGATGGTAGCGCCTTGTATTTCACCACACATCAAGAATTTGGTTAGAATGGGATTGTAGATCAAATCAAAAAGTAGGTGTTCATTGCCAATTCCATCATACGGGATGTCTGGACAAACATTGACATTCGGATGGGTACCTATAGGTGTACAGTTGATAATGACCTGATGGTTTTTAATAATGTCTTCTGTCAAATTTGAATATAGAAACTTAGCCTTTGGATTTGGACTTCTCGACACATAATCAAAATTGATATGTAGTTTTTTCAAGGCATAGGCAATCGCTTTGGATGCCCCTCCGGTGCCCAAGATCAAGGCATGGGTATGATGTGGTTTCAGAAAGGGTTTGATGGATTTCATAAATCCGTAATAATCAGTATTGAAACCTTTTGTTTTTCCTGAGGCATAAAACTTTATGGTGTTGACTGCACCAATTTCGGAGGCTGTTTTATGAAGTCCATCCAAATAAGGAATCACCTGTTCTTTATATGGAATGGTGACATTAAGCCCCAAAATATCATGGTTTTCACTCAGGATTGCTGGAAATTTGGAGATATTTGTGATATCAAAATTTTCATAGGAATACGGTAGATTCTCACTTTCAAACTTCGCCGTAAAATGAGCTTTTGAAAATGAATATGCGATATTCTTACCAACCAGACCGAATCTAGACATTTATTTTCCTTGTTTTTTTTCCGTACCATTCCAGTGCTAAAACAATGGCAATTCCGACGACAATATAGATAATTGCCAAATAGGTTTCAGTGTTTAGCTGCGGAATAAATCGTTCGTAATTTAAAACCACTTTTTTACCGGTTGAGTCATAGATAAATCCACCCTCGTCCGTCATCCTATAAATAGTTTTTTTCCATGGCCAAACCACGCCCAAAGAACCAACAATAAAACCAATAATGGAAGCTATGGTAATACTTTTGTAGTGTTTGAGAATATAACTAAGCATGTGTGAAAAGGTCACCAACCCGGTAACGGAGCCCAACGTAAAAACAACCAATACCTTGAGCATTCTAACCCTCTCAGAATTCTGAAATATACTAAAATCACCTACAATGATCTCGTAAAAAGTATCGGAAAGTGCATTGACAGAATCGACCAATAATAAAACATAATTCCCCAATAAAATTAGGATAAAGGACCCGGAGAAGCCAGGCAAAGTCATCCCCGATACGCTAATGATACCACAGAAAAATACGAAAAAAAGGTTATCGTTTTCCTTCGCAGGATCCAAAAAACTAATGGCTACGCCCAAAATAATACCAATGGCAAGAGAGGTCAATGTGCGATAATTCCAGTCGTCAAAATCCTTGTTGATATAGTAAATGGAGCCGATGATCATGCCAAAGAAAAGACTCCACACATACAGTTCAGAATGGACGAGAAAATAATCCAGAATTTTCGAGACACTAAAATAGCTGACCACCATACCCAAAAAGAGCAATCCCAAAAAACGTCCGTTTATATAATGAAAGAAACTTTTGAACCTCCCGTTAAATAGGAGCTTAAATGCGGTCTTGTTTACTTTTTGGAGTGAATAGATAAACTCTTCATAAAACCCAGCCACAAAGGCAACAACCCCACCAGAAACACCGGGGACCTTGTTGGCGGCTCCCATGGCCAAGCCCTTAATGAACAGGAAAAGCTTATCTTTAAAAGTTCTGGTGCTCTGCATTTATGAAGTTTTGGTGCCTATCCTTTCAAGGATGAAAATCGTTAAAAATCCTATGACCATAAGGCCAACTGCCAAGCCTATCTGAGGATCAATGGTGTTATTGATCTCTGAATAATGAAGTGGCAAGACACTTTTTTCTGAAACCATTTTGAAGGACTCAAAGTTATTGATTTGTCGTTGATAGACTTCAATCGTACCATAATCAGTGATTTGCGAAACTGGCATAATTTGTCCAGTGGATTTTTCCAAAACCGTCATTGTCTCTTTCCAGGGCCATATTTTGTTGAGTGATCCGAAAATAAAACCCGTCAACACAGCCAAAGTGGTGTTTTTATAGTGCTTGAACAACCATTTTAAAACGCGACTAAAACTCAATAACCCAATCAATGCCCCAACTGCAAAAATGGCTATTCTTTTAAAATCAAAATCGTGAAGGGCATCACTTAATGTTTTGTAGGCCCCTAGAATAACCAGGATGAAAGATCCCGAGATTCCTGGTAAAATCATGGCGCAGATTGCGATAGCTCCGGCAAAAAACAAAAATAAAGTACTGTCGTTATTTGCCATTGAAGATAAGGTGGTGATGTAATACGCCGCCAATGTTCCAAGAATAAGTGAAACGATGGTACCTAAGTTCCACGTTTTAATCTGTTTTCCTACAAAGAAGATACTGGCTACAATAAGTCCGAAAAAAAACGACCATATCAATATGGGATGTTCCTCAATCAGATATTTGGCGAGACGCATAAAAGAGACAAAACTGATCAGGATTCCTGTGAGCAGAGCTACTAAGAAATTTCCATTGAGCTGCTTCCAAAACGCAGAAAACCCACTCTTTCTAAGCGTGGTCAATAGGCTCAAATTGACGCCACTAATAGTAGTTATCAACTCTTCATAAATACCGGAAATAAAGGCGATGGTGCCACCTGAGACTCCCGGAACAGCGTCTGCTGCTCCCATTGCTACTCCCTTAAGTGAAATGAATAGGTAATCTGATAAGCGTCTTTGCATCTTTAATCGATCATATGAGAAGCGTAAAGATATATAATTTTACTTGGAGGTTTTTTTGGAATTTGAAATAATATTGAGCACCATTTGATGTTTTGCAATCATCGGGAACAATTCCTCCAAAATAAAGGAAAATTCTGAATTGAGTAGCCATCCGTTTTTGAGATGATATTGGGCTTTTTCATTTTCCAACAGCGTGAAATAAATTCCGGCCAATCGGTATTCAATCTCTGCCGTTTCAGGATAAAATTCAGCAGCTTGGATCAAATTTAGTGCTGCAGCTTCATATTCGCCTAATTTAATAAGGACATCAGCCCTTGCGAGCCATGTGTCCAACTCGTAGTTACCAAGATCCAAGGTTTTTTTGTAGCCGCGTTCTGCTTCTTCAATAAAGTTCAAACGGTGATTGATTTGGGCGTACAGTTTCCAATACCTGACGTTGTCGTCGTCAATATTAATGGCTTTGTTGATATAGTAAAGTGCTTTGTGGTAATTTTTCTTTCTATTGTAAAACTTGGTAATGGCAATCCAGCCTTTATCTAATAGCGGATCCTCGTGGACCGTCTTAAAGTAGTATTGAACGGCTAAATCGTCAGAATGCAATTTCTCATAACAATTTCCAATTCTCAATAAAGCAAAGGAAGTGGGTTCGTCAAGAGCTAAGGTCATGTTATAATTTTCAATGGCCTCGTTATACTTCTTCATCTTTTCCAATACTTTCCCCTTTTCAAGATAGGCACCTACAAAGGTGTCGTCAGAAATAATTGCGAAGTCAAAGGCCGTCAACGACTTTTTATAATCTTTCAAGGTGAAATACTGCCTGCCCAATTGATGCCAAGCTACTTCGCAATAAGGATTCTTATCCAAATAGCGGTTTAGAAAATCAATGGCTTCATTGTGAAGGTCTAAAAATTCAAAACAGTAGATAATATTATAAAGCGCAGAATAATCCTCCATATCCAATTCCAAGCATTTTATAAAATGGGATTTGGCATTGTCAAATTGATCCATAAAGAGGTATTCCATACCGATCAAAGCATGCAGATCAGCTTCGTCTTCTTCCGAATCAATTAGCTTTAACGCGATTTTCAGCGTATCAATAGCTTTTTGGTGTTCATCACGTTTTGATAAGACACTTGCCTTTTGAATATAGATTTCCTCATTGGATGGTTCTAAAACATGGAGTGCATCCAAAAGCTTTTCTGCCTGTGGCAGCTTGTCTTCTAAAATGTAAATTTCAACTTGAAACAGTCTAAGGGTTATGGATGACGGGTGCTGCTCCAAGCCTAATTTGACAGCTTTCTTTGCGAGTGCAATTTTGCCGTTTTCAAAATAGAACTGAATGATATTTTCAAACTCGCCTGAATCAAAAAACAACACGTTATTTGTTTTTAGCATGGATTCAAACTTGGTCAGCGAATAATTATTGTCGTCGTCATATTGACTAAACTCCATAAGCACGTTGTATTGTTCGTTCAAATAAATGTAACGTTATCCTGAGAGAATAGGGATAATTAAGGCGAATGTTTTCAACAAATTAGTTAACATTGCCAGCGTAACATCCTCAATAGTTTGGGTTGTTGATTGGTTAACAGTTAGTTATGATCGCTGCAAACTTAAGCAATTATTATGAAATTTCGTCCAAAATAGAGATGATATGCTGACAGCCCTCGATGATTTCGGCATTTGTAATGGTTAAAGGTGGCGTTAACCGAATGGCTTTTGGCTCAAAAAGCAACCAAAACAGGATTAAACCTCTATTTTGCGCTTTCAAAATGACTTGGTTTGTTATCTCTGCTGATGGTGTCATCGCCGCTAACATGAGACCACGGCCTCTAATATCGGTAATCAACGGATGCACCAATAGTTTTCTGAAGAGCTGTTCTTTTTCTAAAGCTTCATCCATTAAATTGCTTTCCGTAATTTCTTTTACAGTGGCAAGGGCAGCTGCTGCAATTACCGGATGGCCACCAAACGTTGTAATATGTCCTAGTTTAGGAGAGTCCTGCAAAGTGAGCATCATAGCTTTTGAGGATGTAAACGCACCAATTGGCATGCCTCCCCCAAGTCCTTTTCCAGTGACTAAAATATCCGGAACACAATTGTAGTGTTCAAAACCAAATAACTTTCCTGTGCGTCCTATTCCTGGTTGTATTTCATCCAATATCAGCAAGGCTCCCACTTCATCACAGCGTGTTCGCACTTTAGTCAGATAGTGGTCATAAGGTTCAATAAAGCCAGCGCCACCTTGAATGGTCTCTAAGATTACGGCGGCTGTTTTTGGTGTGATCTGATTTAAATCTTCTTTATTGTTGAAGTTAATAAAGTCAACATCTGGTATTAAAGGTCTGAAGGCCTGTTTGCGTTCTTCGAAACCCATGACACTCATAGACCCCATGGTATTGCCGTGATAGGCATGATGTGCTGCGATAATCTGACTTCTACCCGTGGCACGACGTGCTAATTTTAAGGCGCCTTCAATGGCTTCGGTGCCAGAATTGACAAGGTAGGTACAGTCTAAGGATTTTGGCAAATGTTTGGCCAATAGCTTGGCAAGTTCAACCGAAGGTTCCTGGATGTATTCTCCATAGACCATGACGTGCATGTATTTGTCCAATTGGTCTTTGATTGCCTGCACAACTTTTGGATGTCGATGCCCTAAACTGCATGCCGAAACTCCGGCTACAAAATCGAGATGGGCTTTATTATTGGTGTCATAAACATAACAGCCTTCAGCATGTGAGACTTCCATGGCTAAAGGATGTGGTGTGGTCTGGGCTTGGTAAGTTAAAAAATCACTTGTCATGTCAATTTTCTCTTTTCATGGGTTTTTGCAAAGTCTTTACTTTTGCAGAATCCGCTTTTTTAATAACATCTTGTGGGATGTTGCGCGAAGCTTTCTGTTGGTCCTCTTTCTTGGCGTCCTTTGGTTTAGCGTCTTCCACACGCTGTAATAAAGCGTCGTCAAAGAAATCTTCTTGAGGAATATAATCGTCTAAACCTTTGATTACAGGTAATACCAGCGGTGGATCGTCTTTAAATAAATCGTCAACACTTTTTGGACGCTCTTCTTCACGCCAGTCGAAACCTCGCAATTTTCTTGCGTTTTCAGGAAATAGCGATTCTGGCCAAATCTCGCCATCTATTTGATCAATGAGCGTGATAATTTTATATTCGTCCTCAATTTTAAGATTGATTTTTCCTGATTTTGATTTGTTGATCCCTATCAATTCCTGATCGTCATCTCTTGAATAATTGATGACTTCGGCATTTTTGATGATATCCACGTTGTAAAGATCGTTGTCCTTAAACAATCCAATCAATCGCTGTCCCTTTATTTGATTATAACCAGCATCAAGTGTGTCCTTACTGATCAAAAAGGCATTATCAAAAACTAAAAGAGAGTCCAGTTGCTCTGTTTTGGGGTTTGAAATAAGATGGATGGTATCACCAGTCATCTGATTGTCCAAATTCCAAAGAATAGGCCTCCGTTTAACGGTAAAAGCATCAGAAGTGGAGAAACGTGCCAGATTGATTAGTTGTGTCAATCCAGACTTATGGTCGGCATGAATGGAATCCGCTTTCCCACTTAAATCACTTTTAAATATTTTGGCATTGTAATAGGCTCTTGTGATGCGATGTTCCGGTTTTCCGGTGACCATTATAGTATCACTATGCATATAAATGGAATCTTTTTCCTGAACGGTTATGGCCAAAGCACGTTTGGTGATAAAAACCGAGTCTTTTGCACGCCACACTTCTGCATAATGCCCACGTACCAAACTGTTGTTAATGGTGTCTGTGACCTTAATATTGTTGGTTGCAGAGGCAAAGTTGATTTTTCTATCAAAATACATGCTATCGCCTTCAAAAATCCGATTTTCATAATTGATTTTCGAATTTTTGACAAAATAGCCCGTGTCATTATTGGTATCATAAAACCCACGTTCCGCATAAATGGTATTGGATTCGCCGACAATTGTGGTAGGGCCATAAAGATACGCATGGCCTGTTTCAGTATAAAAGTCGAGGTGTTCGGTATTTAAAGTGTATTCTGGATTGACCAAAACCACATCCTGTACGAATTGGTATTTTTTGCTATTCATATAATACCGACCAATCTGACTCGTAATTGTTCCGGAAGTGTCTCTGACCACTTTGCCTTTACTTTGATAAAAGGCCTGCTGCTTGACACGGTCAAAATGAAGCGTATCTGTAGTCAAAACCGATTTTGGTTCAGTGAGTACCACATCACCACTGGCAAATGCCAATTGAGTTTTGCCGCTATATTCAGCGTATTTGGCACTCATGTTTATGGTATCGCCCTGTATCATGACCACATTGCTATAGGCTTCAATGAAATCTTCCTTTTCGTAATAAACAGCTTGGTCACACCATAAATTAATACCCTCATGGGTGAAGTGGACTTGTTGGGTGTTATCTCTTGTAAAAACGGAAACGCCAGGGCCGCGAAGACTGTCAGAATCGACAAAGCCTGAATATTCTACACGGATTTTCTTGAGTCTTTCAGTTTGCGATACGGCTGAAAAACTTAAGCTTAAAAACAAAACAGTAAAAATAGATAATGCTTTCAATGTGCGACAGATGATTTTCAAAAGTAACTCTTTATTTTAAGCATTGTTTTACGTTAACATTAATTTAGGGCAGGAATATTGGGAAAAAGAGAATTTAGGACATAAATTTTACGAATGTAATTGTTTCTATTAAATAAATCCCTTCAGCCATTTCAATAAAGTAATCCGTTATAAACAATTAAGAAACCTGCCCAAAGTACGGGCAGGTCGTCTGTTTTAAACTTATCTTATGATTGTCTGTTTTCTATCTGGACCAACAGAAACGATGGTAATCGGAATCTCAAGTTCTTTTTCTAAGAATTCAATATATTCCAACAAAGCTTGAGGCATATCGGAAGCATCGGTCATATCAGTCAAATCTTCGTTCCAACCCTTAAAATCGGTATAGATCGGAGTGACGTTTTCGGATTCAATATTGTACGGTAAATGGTGTATGATGTCACCTTTATAATTATATGCGGTACACACTTTTAAGGTTTTAAATCCTGAAAGCACATCGCCTTTCATCATTATCAATTTGGTGACGCCATTTACTTGGCAAGCATAACGCAATGCAACAAGATCTAACCAGCCACAGCGACGTGAACGACCTGTTGTAGCGCCAAATTCATTGCCTACGCGACCCATGGTTTCGCCAACTTCATCAAATAATTCGGTAGGGAAAGGACCTGATCCTACTCTGGTAGTATAGGCTTTGAAAATACCAAAGACTTCACTGATTTTGTTAGGTGAAATCCCTAATCCCGTACAAGCGCCAGCTGCCGTTGTGTTGGAAGAGGTGACAAAAGGATAGGTTCCAAAATCAATATCCAATAAAGAACCTTGGGCGCCTTCTGCCAAAATAGTTTTTCCTTCCTTATGGGCTTGATGCAAGTATTCCTCAGAGTCTATGAAAGTTAAAGTTTTCAACACTTCGATGGATTTGAAGAATTCCTGCTCCATTTCTTTCAGGTTATACTGTACGTCAACATTGTAAAACGCAATCATGGCTTCATGCTTATCGGCCAAGGCGCGATATTTCTTTTTCCAATCGGCCAACTCAATATCTCCAACTCTAATTCCGTTTCTACCGGTTTTATCCATGTAGGTTGGGCCAATTCCTTTAAGCGTGGAGCCAATTTTGGCTTTACCTTTGGAAGCTTCACTTGCAGCATCAAGCAAACGGTGCGTTGGAAGGATAATATGAGCCTTACGTGATATTAACAAGGATTTTCGATAATCCACTTGTTGCTCTTCAAGTTTATCCAACTCTTTATTGAAAATAACAGGATCAATCACAACACCGTTACCTACTAAATTGACCGTGTTTTCGTGAAATATTCCTGATGGAATGGTGTGCAGAACGTGTTTTTTACCATTAAACACCAATGTGTGTCCTGCATTTGGGCCTCCTTGAAAGCGCGCAATAATATCGTATTTTGAGGTAAGTACATCGACAATTTTACCTTTGCCTTCGTCGCCCCATTGTAATCCTAGTAGTAAATCTACTGCCATTTTTAAGATTCTTTAGGTGGTTCGTTTTTTGTTCCGTAAAAGTATAGGGAATGGTTGGTGATGGAAATATCAAAAACCTCTTCTATCGTTTTTTTGATGGACTGGATTCTAGGGTCGCAAAACTCATAGACTTCTCCAGTGTCCGTTAGGATGACATGATCATGTTGCTTATCAAAATAAGACTTTTCATAGTGTGCCTGATTCTGCCCGAACTGATGTTTACGCACCAAACCGCATTCCAAAAGCAATTCGATGGTGTTATAAAGCGTAGCACGACTCACCCGATAGTTTTTGTTTTTCATTTTGATATAGAGTGATTCTATATCGAAATGTTCTTCATTATCGTAAATTTCTTGTAGTATGGCATAGCGTTCTGGTGTTTTTCTGTGACCCTTTCCCTCGAGGAATGTGGTGAACACGTTCTTAACTATTTCCTGATTGCTATGTTTTGTATTTTGACTCATAATTAATGCCCAAACTTCGGGGCAAATTTACACCTTTTAAACTCTTAAAACCTTATCAATCCCGTTAATTTTTTTTAGATTCTCCATCAGCTTTTTCAACATGGTGTTATTTTTGACCACGACATTGATTTTACCTGAAAAAACACCGTCATCACTTTGAAAACTAATACTTTTCATATTGACGTGCATATTGGAAGAAATGACCTTGGTGATGTTGTTTACCAAGCCCAAATTATCAATTCCTGATAGTGTAATCTGGGCTGCAAACTCCTGTTGTGAAGAATCAATCCACTTGGCCTGCATGATTCTGTAGGCGTAGTTGGATTGAAGGCTCAACGCGTTTGGACAGTTCTTTTTATGGACCTTGATACCTTCATTTATTGTTAGAAATCCAAAGACATCATCTCCAGGGATTGGATTACAGCAGGCAGAAAGCTTATAGTCCAGTTTTTCTTCTTCCTTGCCAAACACCAAACTGTCATAATTGGCTGTAATCTCATCTTTATCGATATTTTGGATAACCGTTGGTTTGCGGATCTTACTTTTGATATAGCTCATAAAAGCATTGCTTCTTGAAGACGCAAAATCTTTAAGCATGGCGTTATCAATAGATCCTATACCTACTCTATAAAACAAATCCAAACTTGTTTTTAACTTGAAGAAGACCACCATTTCATTGATGGATTTTTCGTTCAAATTAATTTTAAGCTGTTTTAGTTTTCGTCTCAGAATTTCTTTGCCTTCTACTGCAACTTCTTTCTTTTCGTCTTTTAACGACGATTTGATCTTGCTTCTCGCTCTGGCGGTGGTGGCATAATCCAACCAATTGCTATTGGGTTTGATGCTTTCTGAAGTCAGTATTTCTACTTGGTCCCCACTTTGCAGTTCATGACTTAGTGGCACCAGTTTTCCGTTGACTTTGGCGCCTCTGGTTTTCATTCCGACTTCGGTATGGATACTAAAGGCAAAATCGAGTGGCGTTGCACCTTTAGGCAAAGATTTTAGGTCTCCTTTTGGAGTAAACACATAAATTTCTTTTGAATAGAGATTAAGCTTAAACTGCTCTACAAAATCGACCGCGTTGGTTTCATTGCTTTCCAAAGCTTCTTGAAGTTTATCAATCCAGGTATCCAAAGCATCTTCGGCATGCCCCTCTTTATATTTGTAATGTGCGGCATAGCCTTTTTCGGCAATCTCGTTCATGCGCTCACTCCTGATCTGGACTTCTACCCAGCGTCCCTTGGGCCCCATCACTGTAATATGCAGGGCTTCATATCCTGTCGATTTAGGTGAAGAAATCCAATCTCGCAGCCGGATAGGATTCGGGATAAAATGATCTGTTACAATGGAATATATTTTCCAAGCGAGAAATTTTTCATTGGCAAAATCAGATTTGTAGATGATTCGTACCGCAAATTTATCATAGACTTCATCAAAGGAAACACCTTGCTTGAGCATTTTTCTTCGGATGGAGTAGATGGACTTAGGACGTCCTTTAATATCGTAATTCAGACCTTCCTTGTCCAAAGAGTCTTGTATCACCTTTGCAAATGCTTTGATATAGGCGTCTTGTTCTTCCTTGCTTTCTTTGATTTTATTGTGAATCTCATTATATACCTCAGGTTCGGTATATTTTAGTCCTAAATCCTCCAGTTCACTTTTAATATTGTAAAGCCCAATACGATGCGCCAGAGGTGCGTAAATGTACAAGGTTTCAGAGGCAATTTTCTCCTGTTTGTCTGAACGCATGGAATCCATGGTCTGCATGTTGTGGAGACGGTCGGCAATTTTGATGATAATCACTCGGACATCATCGTTGAGCGTCAACAACATTTTTCTGAAGTTTTCTGCCTGGGTTGAAACATCGGCTTCTTTGCTCAAGGATGAAATTTTAGTCAATCCATCTACAATTCGAGCTACGGTCTTACCGAATTTTTCTTCAATATCGGCAAGGGTATAATCTGGACTGTCTTCTACAACATCATGTAATAACGCCGCAGCAATACACGTCGCATCCAGCCCAATTTCCTGAGCCACTAATTTTGCCACTGCAATAGGGTGAAAGATATAAGCTTCGCCAGATTTTCGGCGTTGGTTTTTATGGGCATCAACAGCCACATCAAACGCCTGCCTTATCAATTTTTTATCAGCAACGGTAAGGGTTTGGTAACTTACCTTGAGTAGTTCTTTGTAAGCTTTTGCAATAGCCGCATTTTCTTTTTCAATATCAACTTCTGTCATAAACTAAATGTAATACAAAGAAAAGAAATGAGCAATGTTTTTTGGAAGGAAAAAATTAGATTACTGTGGGAATTGGTCGAATAAATTACGATATATTTCACTCATATATCTTAGAAAATATCTAAAAAATCTGATTGCTCAGTACATTCTTACAGTTGACCAGTTATCTCTTATGGAATAATGAATAACTAGGGTTTTAAGTTAGATTTACACGGTTTAAGGACAATCAAAAAAATCAAAAATGTCTAATTTTGATTTCAATTTAAACAGCCCTAAATATATTTCATGTCCTTTGAACGAACTCAAGAAAAATTAAAAATCTTAGCGGATGCCGCTAAATATGATGTTTCCTGCTCTTCAAGTGGAAGCAATCGGAAAAACACCAATAAAGGTATTGGAGATGCATCAGGGATGGGTATTTGTCATTCCTACACTGAAGATGGACGTTGTGTGTCTTTGCTGAAAATTTTACTGACCAATCACTGTATTTTTGATTGCGCCTATTGTGTGACCCGAAAAAGTAATGATATTAAGAGAGCGGCCTTTAAGGTTCAGGAGGTGGTGGATTTGACCATCAATTTTTATCGACGAAACTATATTGAAGGGCTTTTTTTAAGTTCCGGGATTTTTAAAAGTGCGGATTATACCATGGAACGCTTAGTTGCGGTGGCAAAGAAATTGCGATTGGAAGAGAATTTCAACGGTTATATTCATTTAAAATCTATTCCTGGCGCATCAGACGAATTGATGAAAGAGGCAGGCTTGTATGCCGATAGACTGAGTGTTAATATTGAAATCCCCACAAAAGAAGGTTTGAAATTGTTGGCACCAGAAAAAAACCGAGAAGACTTTTTGAAGCCGATGCGAAAAGTTCAAAATGAAATCATTCAATATCAATCTGAGAAAAAAATTATCAAGAGTACTCCCAAATATGCACCTGCTGGTCAAAGTACGCAAATGATCATCGGTGCCAGTGGTGAGAGTGATCAGCAAATCATGTGGACCTCAAATTATTTTTATAAGAAGTTCAATTTGAAACGGGTTTACTATTCGGGTTATATTCCCATCAGTTACGACCACCGATTGCCACAACTTGGAACAGACGTGCCCATGCTACGAGAGAACAGACTGTATCAAACCGATTGGCTGATGCGTTTTTATGGATTTGAAGTCCACGAAATTTTAAATAACGACCATCAAAATCTCGATTTGGAGGTGGATCCCAAACTGGGTTGGGCCTTAAGAAACTTGCAGCATTTTCCTATTGACGTGAACAAGGCCGATAAACTTATGTTGGCCCGTATTCCAGGATTAGGTATGAAGTCAGTTCATAAAATAATACAAGCGCGACAGTTTAGGAAATTGAATTGGGAGCACCTAAAACGTATGGGCGTCGCCTTGAATAGAGCTAAATACTTTTTAGTTTGTGATTCCAGAGATTTTGAAAGACGAGATTTGACCGGACCACAATTGAAATCGATTATTTTACAAAACAGTACGAGTAAATATCAAAAAATCTTAAGTCCACAATTGAATCTATTTGAATAAACTGATGATTTCAGAAGAACATATTCTTGTTTATGATAGCACATTTGATGGTTTTCTAACCTGCGTTTTTGAAATTTATGAATTGAAATTAAAGCAAGTTTCTTTTCAAAGAAAAAACCAGAAGCAAGAATCTTTGTTTGGGATAAGTACAGAAATTATTACGGATTTAAAAAAGGCTGATCGGGTGTGGCAGGGTGTTAAAAACAAGTTGTCGGCAAGAGGAAGTTTACGACTGTATTATGCTTTTTTAAGTGAACAATCTCAAGTAGAATCCCTTTTGTTAACGTATATTCAGCAAGCGTTAAAGAGCACAATTCCACTTGATTCTGATTTTGGAAACGAAACGGTTCTTAAAGTCTCCCAAATTGCTAAAAGTGTCGGAAGAGAGAAGCATAGAATGGAGGCTTTTGTACGATTTAAATTGACTAAGGATGATATTTATTTCGCTAATATCGAGCCTGATTTTGATGTGTTGCCATTAATTTCCAAACACTTTAAAAGTCGCTATGCAGATCAAAAATGGATTATATATGATTTGAAACGTCAATACGGATTGTATTATGATTTAGAGAAGGTAGACGTGATAAATTTAACATTGCCCGCAAACTTTGATCCAACCCAAACTACGAATGAGTTTTTTACGCCCTCTGAGATTGAATTTCAAACCTTATGGCAGAATTATTTTCAGTCCACAAATATCGTAGCAAGAAGGAATACCAAACTTCATATCCAACATGTCCCAAAAAGATATTGGAAATACCTTAGCGAAAAAAAACCTTAAGAAATTTCGGTTTAATATGATGTGAGCATTTTCTTAATCACAATTTAAAACCTTAAAATGTTTGCTTGCTATTAATTGCCTTTATATGTAGGTCGGCTTCGCGGAATTGGTACCCGTATCCATTCCTTTTCTGCTTTTGGCTTGGTCTCTTCTTTAACAACTTTTGCAGGGGCATTCAGTTTCTTCAGGTTTTGTTTTTTCTGGTAAGCAATAAAAAATTTTGATGTCAGTGCATAGTCATACTTAACACGATGTATGAATATATCGAATGGCTTGGTGGGTTTATATTCGCTCTCTGCAATGGCGACCTGTAAAAGCGTCCAATCCGGGGTTTTATCTTTGGGATCGGGTTTCAACCGATTGAGGTTATCAATATATTTTTTGTAGTATTTTTTAAAAAATAGAAACTTTAGGCCGTTGAGTTTATTATAAAACTGGTCAATATCCGTTGGTGTGATTTTAGCCTGGCTTTGTGGACTCGCTAGTTTCGTTCTAAATTCTGAAATGATGGTGTGAAAGCTCATTTGTTTTCTAAAATAATTTTGTTCGAAATGAAATAATATAAAAGAATAAAATTGCTCCTCAGATACGATCTGTTATGTTATTTGCAAAATTAGTTAATCCATGAAGATATTCCGATTTTCTCATGGACATAGTTTTTTAATTTTGCACTTTGATGGTCATCCTGATGCAATTTTCGATGAAATCATATAATGGATACGATAGTTTATGGCTAACTTTGCAAGACTTAAAAAACCTTAATTTTCCGACTATTTATGTCCCAAATGCTTTTTAATCCGTTTCAGGATTTGATTTTCGACGAACATTTTTGCTTTCTTTCCGGAGTCTTGACCAATGAAGAAATGACCGTTTTCCCTGAATGGTTGATGGCCCATTTTAAATTTGGTGATGAACGCGTGGAGATGATGGATAAAGCTAAGTCTTATCATTATGAAGATCTTAAATTGCCGTGTTCACCTGAGGTGAAAAAAGCTTTTGACGACTTGGATTTGAAAATCCAAGAGGCCTATAAAAAAGGATATGAAGGCATGGCAGCACTCGATGAAGAATTACTTTTTCAATGGACTGGCAGAATGGTCTATGGTCTCTTATATTATGAAATGGTCTATGAGAGGGATGTACTTTTAAGGAAAGGTGAGGAGTTCCAATTGTCGCCAGTTCTCAGAAAGCGTTTTAGCGAATTTCATCTGATGCTACAATCTATTATTGAACCGATATCGTTTGTTGGAAAAAAACCATGGACCATTGTCGTTTTTCCACTCAAGTATTCTGCCGATATTTTCAGCTATCGCGATGACGCCATCAATTTAATGTTCTCTTTTGGAGTAAATGGATTTGGTTTTATTGCTTGCCTACAGGATAATGGCGTAATAGGTGAGAATCAAAAAGAAGTCCTCGATAAAATTGAAGGTCACGTGTTACATCCCGTCCAGTTTGAAGAGTTGTACGCAAGATTTCATTATACAGATTATATCATGCAGTATGCACCCGAATATAAGATAGAGAATCTTGATGATAGGATTACCATAGAAGTTGATAAAGCGGGCAAGCCACCACATTTCGGACATTGGGACGAGGATGTCTATGCCCAGTTGCTCTCCAATTACTGGCAGGTTTACGGCATTGAAAAAGATCATATTCTTCCCCCTCAAAGACCGAGACTGAGCTTTCTGGAAAATCCATATACCAAGGATTTCGTTGATCCGGAATCTATTAGCTTGCCGTTCTAACGGAGTAAGTAAAGATAAGTTGTCAATTGCACATTTAATTATTGCCTTTGGAGTTGGCTAAAATCCTGCTTAAAAGGTTAAATTTGTATGTTTTTACCTTTTATATGTTTCACTTCGATCTTCCGAATACCCAAGTACAACGCTTAGCCGTCAAATTAATTCCTGCGGCTGAAAAGCTGGTCATGCAAACTGCACACCCTTGGGTGTTCTCTAAAAATATTGGGAAGATCAACAAACCCGGAAACGCAGGAGATATTGCCATTTTATTCCGACAGAAATCCAATGATGTATATGGTGTTGGTCTGTATGATCCTGAGTCGCCCATCCAAATTAAAATGCTGCATTATTATAGCGGCAAAACTATTGATAAGACATTTTTCTCGGAAAAGATAAACGAAGCCTTCGCTTTAAGAAAGTCATTGTTAGCGACAAAAACCAATAGTTACCGCCTGTTGTTTGGTGAAAATGACGGATTTCCAGGATTTATTGCTGATGTTTACGCCAATGTGATGGTTGTAAAATTGTATTCTGCCATTTGGTTTCCTTATTTAAAAGACATTTTAGAAGTGTTAATTGAGGTCTCAGGATGTGAAACTTTGGTGCTGCGATTGAGCCGTAATCTTCAAACACACAATCATTTCGACTTACAGGACGGCATGATTTTATACGGAACCTTGGAAAACGAAGAAGTAGAATTTGTAGAACATGGTGTTTTGTTCACGGCCAATGTTATTAAAGGCCATAAAACTGGCTATTTTTTAGACCATCGCGAAAACCGAAGAAGAGTTGGCGTCCTATCCAAAAATAAGACTGTTCTGGATGTGTTTTCTTATGCTGGCGGATTTTCAGTTCATGCATTAGCGGGTGGCGCCAAAGAAGTGACCAGTGTTGATATTAGCAAACAAGCCTTGGAATTGGCAACTTCAAATGCAGCTTTAAACGGCTACGTGGACAATCATCTGACCTTGGCCGGCGATGCGTTTTTAATTCTTGAACAATTAATTGAAGAGGGGAACACCTACGATGTGGTGGTTATTGATCCGCCATCTTTTGCAAAGAGCCAAAAAGAAGTCGCTACTGCAAAACATAAGTACGCTCAATTGGCACGATTAGGTGCGAAGTTGGTAGCCACTAAAGGAATTTTGGTATTGGCGTCATGTTCATCACGCGTAATGGCCGAAGATTTTCTCGAAATCAATGAAACTGCCCTTAAAGCTTCTGGTCGTCAATTTGTAATGCAAGATCAAACCTATCACGACAGTGATCATCCCATTACTTTTAAGGAAGGCGCCTATTTAAAATGTGGTTATTACAAATTCTCATAATTGCACACGTCAAAGTTTTGCCATTCTTCTATATGAGTTTTATCAGCAATTAATTGCTTTTATTTTCCGCCGGAGGCGTAATCATAATATGCGAACGGTGCGTATTGGCATCCATCAGCCATGGCATGCCTGGTAATCCCGGTTGGGTTGGCAAACCAGTTTCTTCTGCCGTCATATAAGGTCTGTATAACACATACCGAATTCTACTATTTTTCAATTCACCAGTTTCAAAATCGTGATCTTCTTGCTTGGCATTCACCACATAAACCGCAGCGGGTTCTTTTGGCATCAACAGAGCTTCTGAATCGATTTCTTTTTTACGGAGTTCCCGTTTTTCTGCTTCTGTTTTTCCTTCAGCTAGAAACTCGCGACCTCTGGCCATATAGGCTTCCAATTTATCACTGTAGCAAGACACACTAATGCGCTCCTTGTTGGGATCGTCAGCGAGACAGACCATCCCATTATTGCCCTCGCGAATGGTAATAAGTTCACCGTCTTGATTGTAGCCCAAAACTTTCGCACCCTCCTTATACATTTCAGGACAGGCATAAAGCGCAGTTTTAATCTGACTTTCTACGGTTGGTATCTTGGTCTGGCCTATTGCCGATGAGAAACAAATAAGCGCTGATAAAAGAAATACGTTTTTCATAATTGAATGTTATTATTGGACTGCTTAAGATACAAAACTTATTGGAAATTACTTAATAAAATAAGCGTTAGAATATTCTTGCAACAATGAATTCGCAGGATTGAAAGATCATTAATCGACAGATCTGTTGCGAAATTTAATTACCTTGACCCACTTAAGATAATCATTCCATTTTCAATTTTAAAACGATGAGATTTTTCAAGCCAGTATGTATCTGTATTTTAATTATGACGTTTTCTTGTAATAAAGAGACCGTTAAAAAAAACGGTATCATTCCACAACCTAATTTTATAAACTATCAAGAAGGGACATTTCTTATTACAGAAAATACCACTATTGTAGTGGAGGATTCCAAGGAAGGCAACTGGATTGCAGCAGAACTGAAGTCGTTTTTGGATGAGAATTTTGATCTCAACCTAAAGATTTCGGCTGAATCTCAATCGAATGCTATTAGATTAATAGTAAATCATATAGAAACTGATAAAGAAGCTTATCAATTGGAGGTTTCTAAAACCGGTGCTTCAATCACTGCCAATGCCTATCAAGGCGTATTTTATGGGGTACAAACTTTGAAGCAGTTACTGACCCCAAAAACGATCATAAAAAAACCCGTCCTTGGTTTTGTCAGCATTAAAGACAGTCCAGAGTTTGGCTGGCGCGGGATGATGTTGGATGTGTCGCGTCATTTTTTGGAAAAGGATTCGGTTAAAAAAGTCATTGATATTTTGGCCATGCATAAAATGAACAAGCTGCATTGGCATCTGGTAGATGGGATTGGTTGGCGAATTCAAATTGATCAATATCCAGAGTTGACCAAAAAAGGAGCTTGGAGGAAAGTAAAAGCCTATAAAAAACCTTGGGAAGATTTTGAGGCCACTTATAAGGATAGTGAAGGTGAGGTTTATGGTGGTTATTATACCAAAGACGATATCAAAGAAATTGTGGCCTATGCTGCCGAGCGTTTTATTGATGTGATTCCGGAAATTGAAATGCCAGGACATTCAGAAGCAGCCTTACAATGTTATCCCGAATTCATTTGTGAAGATGCCGAAAACACAGGCGTTTACTGTGCAGGGAATGACGGCTCTTTTGAGTTTTTAAAGAATATTATTGATGAAGTGGTTGAATTGTTCCCTTACGAATATCTACATATTGGAGGGGATGAAGTAGGGAAGGAGGCCTGGTTGAATTGTAGGAGATGTCAAAAACGAATGCGAGACGAGAATCATCAAAATGGCGAAGAATTGCAGAGCTATTTTGTAAAGCGTATGGAGGAGTTTGTACATTCTAAAAACAGAAAACTGATTGGCTGGGATGAGATATTGGAAGGTGGATTGCCTGAACGAGCCGCGGTGATGTCTTGGAGAGGCTTTGAAGGCGGCATTGAGGCAGCCAACGCTGGGCATGATGTGGTCATGTCTCCCGCATCGCCGCTATATTTTGACTACAATCAAGGTACAAGTGAATTCGAACCACCATCCTGGGGTGGGTATAACAGTTTACTTGCTGTTTATAATTTCAATCCGATTCCCGACGATATCGCAGCAGATAAAAGACACCATATCCTTGGTGGGCAAGCCAATCTTTGGACCGAACAAGTTAAATCATTGAATCATATTGAATATATGATGTTACCAAGATTATCGGCGCTTTCTGAAGCACTTTGGACCAGTCCGGACCATAAAAACGAGCAAGAATTCATTAAAAAAATGGATACCCATTTTGATAGATTAAATGCCTTGGGTTATAATTTTGCCTGGAGTGCATTGTCTCCCGAATATGGGGTTTCTTTTGATAAAACCAACAATGAATATCTACTTGAATTAACTAATGAGCTTGGCATCTATGATATCCGGTATACCTTGGATGGCTCGACACCTGCAATGACCTCGGAAATATATTCAAAACCCATCCGTTATTCCGATCCCATTGATTTATATGCACAAACATTTAGAAATGGGGCACCAATTGGATTTCCGTTAAAAAAGCTATTTTCTACAGATTTTACCGAAAACACCAAGGTAACCTACACTAACCCTTATGATGCCAGTTACAGTGGCGGTGGTGATCAAGCGTTATTCGATAATAGATATGCAACGCCACGTGGCGACGATTCCACTTGGCAGGGACTTCCACAAAAGGATTTTGAGGTGATTATTGACATTGGCGCACCAACCAACTTGTCGTATATTGGATTAAATTTTTTCCAGCACTTGGCTTCAACCTCGGTGATGTTGCCAACCGAAGTCACTATTGCTATTTCAAAGGACGGGAAAGAATATCAAACGGTTTATAAGCAAGCCTTGGAAACTATAAAGGACAGAGACCCCATAATTAAAAGAATCGAAACTGATTTTGAAAAACAAAACCTCTCTTTTATCAAGATCACTGCGAAAAATAGAGGTCAATTACCAGAGTGGCATACTCGGATAGGAGACGCTTGGGTTTTTGTTGATGAGGTTTCAATTAAATAAGACTACCAAACTATTATGAAGTCAAGCGAATGTATCTATTCAGCCAAATAGCTAAATAAGCTAATTTCTACCATTTTTTCCCCTCCCTAAAGGGTGAAATGGTAGAAATCATCTTGATCCCTTTTAGGGTTGGAAAACAAGAGGATTTGTGTTGAATGGTTAATAGTTACAAGAATTTTGAGAATGTATCTGTTTGTTTGATATTCAATGTGTTTGGATTCCGATCGTGCTAAAAAACTCTTTAATTTCTGAGATATCTTTTTGGCTTTTAACGTCCATTAAATCTCTCGTTTTCCCGTTTTTAAGTTTTAAACGCAACATCTTTCTGCCAAAAAACTGCGTTTCGTTTAGCGAACTTATGTCTGATAATTTCAGTTTTTCAGATGCTGTTTTTTTTAATAGCTGATAGGCTATCAAGACGATTATAAAAAGTCCTAGAAGTATCCAAATAAAGCCCATCCATTCAAATTGCTTTTTATCCAAAATAAATACTGGAAAAAGAACGGAATTGGCTTTAGTAATAAAAACTGTGTTTTTAAGCCATCTTTCATTTCAATCGATTTTTCGTTTTCGTTAAATGTGATTTTCATAGGTATTTATTTCTGTAGCTTAATTTTTTCTTTATTCTCAAATCTGAATTCATCCAACTCTTTTAGCTTGGTCGCAATAAGTTCTTTCCATTCCGCTAATTTTTCTTCATTCCTTCCTGAATCTGTTTCTCTAATCAAGGTCATTCTCATTTCCGTAAGTTTTGCCATGATCTCATTATTGATTTTATTGACAATATCGAAACCTTTTGTGAGCTGGCCTTTATCTTTTAAGGCTCTTTTTCGAAAGTTACGTGCCTGAATTTCGGCGAGATCAAATTGCATCTGTTGAAAGTCGATTTGTTTTTGGAGATCCTCAACTCTTGTTGTGTCTATATAAGAAGCATTCCCTAAAAAGATATTTTCCACTTTTTGATTCATATTCTTCTTCATAAAGTCTAATCCACTAATGGCGTGAGTCATCATGAACTGGCTATAGGCAACCTCGTTATTGGTATCACTCACTTTAATCTTGAAATCGTCTAAAGTGAGTTTATTGTCTGAACTCCATCTTTTTTGTCCGTCCTGTAACTCTTGTCCAAAATTGAAATGGATAAAAATTACGCTTAAGATTAATCCTAAAAGCACTCTTTTAAAAGAGAAGCCACCGACGTTTGGAGAATGTGCGTGCATAAAAAAATGATTGTGGATTTGAGTGTCTAATTTAGATAATAAAAAGAGATGGGCAACCTGTCCAATTAACCAAACTAGTAATAAAGCCCGTTTTTAATAATAGCCTCTATGGCGCTTTTTTCATGCTGGTCTAATGCCTCAAAAACATCGGTGTCCAAATTACTTTTCACACCAATAAAATCCATGGTATAAGTTTCCAATATTTCATTAAAAATCAGTTTTACTCTATCGACATGGTAATCGGAAGTAATGATTGTCAGCCTAATGTTTTCTAATTTTGATAGGATTTCTTTGGCTTTAACAGCATCTTCAACCGTATTTCCTGACAAGGCAAAATCTAAGAAAACGGCTTCTGGAATATTGTTTTCAAGCAAATACCGTTTTGCCAATGAGGCATGCGCATGTTCTGAAGTGTTAAAATGTGCGCCCCAGCCTCCTGTGCAGAGTATGAGATTCTCTGGTTGAAAATGATGCACACAATAATTCAATCTGCTCAGCGAAATATCGCTTAGTTTTCCGGAAGGTGAATTCGGACTGCCTAATATGATTAAAACTTCTTTTTTCATGACTATGTAATGTCTTATTGAATGGCAGATTACTACTTACTTTCTTTCTTATCTCGTTTTTTATAAGATTAGTGCATCGTTAGAGCAACTGACTTAACAAATAAAGGTCGAATAGAAAATCTTCAAGCTATTTTTAGCTGACCAAAACCAAGCAAATAAATATCGTCATTTTTAGAATCTGGCATTATTCCTTTTCCATTAATTTTTATTTTGCCTTTTGAGGATTAATATAGGTTAATTTTAAGTTCCTCATGTCTCCTGAAAATCCATTTTTGGCATCACCTATTTTCTCTAGTGGGAAAGAAAGGGTTTGTTGAAAATTGAATCCGTTTGGCAGCCCTTCTGTTTTTTTGTAGGCCGTTAAACGTTCTTTTTCCTTGCCATCAACATAAAGCGTCACACTTTTATAATCACCTACCAAACGGAGTGTTTGCCAACTATTACTTTTGGGCATAAAATTAAAGGTATAGGTATAACCGTCACGTGAAAATCCTAATTTCCCAGAACCTTCTGTGTTTAAGGTGATATTGCCATAGGTACTTTGGAAAAGAATAGCATTAGTTTTGTTATCATTTTTGGTTTTTATATCAAACGACACCTCATAGGTATATCCTAAGTTTGTTCCGCCTAAGTTCAGTTCTTTCTTTCCATTAAAATGAATAGGCGTTTTACCAACTTTTGAGGCTATTTGATTTAATTCATCGGCAGTGTAACGCCCGCTTAAGTTTATGTCAGGACCGTCTGAAGAATTATCGGCTAATTCCTGGTATTCTTCAAAGATTTTATTAGGAGCTACTTTCCAGTTTTTGGTGCCGAGAACCTTAAGAGCAGGTATGGTACGATAATGCACATCCAATTGAGAAATTCCATTTCCAACGACGTCATTCCACACGGCAAAAGTGGAACCTAAAAGCCCTGGTTGAAAGTCTGGCAAGGTGACCACACTATTCACTTTTTCTGGTCTGTAGTTTGTGTAAATCCACTGAATGTCTAAAAAATCTCTGTAGTATCCTGCCGCAGGCACGATATACAACCAGCTGTCTGGGGTAGAAATTATTTCAAATCCATCATCAAGCATTTTTTCGGGATTGACCCAGTCTTTGCTCCAAGCATTCATTACGGCATTGCCAACAGGTTTTACTTCAGTTAAGGGATTATCTTTTAGCCATTCCAATCCACCCCAAAGTCGTGGTGTTTTATCCGAATCGGCAATGTAATTGAGATAGTGATTGGTAAATTCACGAAATCGCTTGGCTTGGTGATTATCCACATCTCTGCCTTTTCCTTCTTTAATATATTCATCGGTGCCAATATGGACATCAGGTCCGATAAAAACAGGGTTATCACCTTTAATGTATTCATCAAAAAGTTTGTCAAAAAACTCGTAAATCATTGGAAGTTTTTCATCATTAAGTATGTCCAAGTGATCATCAGCATAAGGTGCTGAAGCTTTTAACTCCGGATTATAACGGGTAAAGGCCAATGCGTGTGCGGGGATATCTATTTCCGGGATCACATTAACGCCATATTGCATACCTAAACGTTGCAAGTTGCGAAATTCTTCTTTTGTATAATGCCCGTCTTCTGCTGCCAAACCAGGGTGTGTCTCACTTTCCAATCGAAAGGCAGCATAGGTTTTTGACCAATCATTATCATAATAGCTTTTAAAAGCATTATCATTTAAATGCACATGAAATTCATTCATTTTATAGTAGGAAAGAATCTTTACATAATCTCTTAAATAATCAATGGTAAAAAATTTTCTTCCAACATCTAACATAAACCCACGATTTGGATAATCGGGATAGTCGGTTATTAATCCAGAAGGGATTTCGTTCTCATGATTTTCAGTAAGTTGTAAAAGCGTACGCGTTGCCCAAAACACGCCGTTTCTTGAGTCTCCTTCAATGGTTACACCTGTAGTAGAATCTACATCTAGTGTATAAGCTTCATTGTTTTTAAGAGGAGTATTGCTGTAGGTTAGGAGAATTTCATTTTTTGAAGTTGATTTTATGGCTGAGGTAGCTGAAATGCTTGCCTTAATTTGAAACATATTTTTCAATTCCTCTTTTAGCACAGTTGCAATGGGCATCAAGCCATCGTTTATACTGGTATTTACCTTTATTTGTACAGAGCTAGGGAATGTGAAATTTCCGTTTTTAGAAACAAAATGCTGTACTTCTGGGATTACTTTTAGTGTAGCTACCTGCGAAAACAGTTGAGGTGTAGATGCAAATAAAAATAGCACACATAAGTTGATTTTTAAAATGCAGTTAAGTCTTTTCATGGTAAGGAATGATGATTAGAAATAAGTAATTCGTTTACAGGATGGTAACCGTTTTTATTTTTTTTCCTAAAATATGGCTATAGTTTAAAACTAATTTAACAAATAAATCACAGATAAAATATTCCGCAGGAATGCCAATAAGTTGGCAGTGAAACAAGCAATTAATAGGACCCGGTATTGGCAACAGTTTTTATTCTTAATCTCCTTTTCCAACTGGAACTATGACAAAAGCAAAATCAATTTCATTCGTCACGCCATAATCAGTCAAATATTTTCCTCCAAGTCCACTAACTTGAGATTTTTTGTCCTCAACTTCAAGTCCAGAGGTTTCTCCGAACATAAACTTAACTCCATTGCTTAATGTAAGGGTATCTGTATCTGAAAGGTTGAATACTTTAAATTCCCTCGGTTTAATAATTAAGTCTTCTATTATTCCAATATTTTCTGTGGTTTCATTGTAAAGGAAAACCTTATATGTTTTTCCAGTTTGTTTATATATCGCTGGGATTATTGAAACTTCAGTTCCTTTTTCGATAAAGACGTTTCCGTGCGAATCAGTCCACTTTTTTTCTTTTGGCTTTTCCATTGGGTCAAAACCGTGCATGAATTTATTGAGTTGACCATTCGAGCTTTCCAGTCCGACTATATCCATTAATTCCTCAAAATACATACAAACTCTTTCTCTGTCTTCAGTATCTAATTCCAAATAAATATCCGCAAACTTTGAAAGTCCAATTCCTATTTTTTCTTGATACTTTTCATCAGTTGGTTTTTCAGATTCCGCAACAATCTTAAAATCAGTTGCAACTTGGTTTATTTTTTCTGTGAAAATTGGTCGCATTTTTTCGTCTGCAATTCCAGGATAGTAATTCGGATATGGTTGTTTAATGAACTTTTTCTTTGTAATGAATTCCGTAAACAGTTCATTCGCATTTTCTGGTGCTTTCATTTCAGTAGCATTTTGTCCGCAAACAGATAATGTCAAAAGGATTAATAAAAATTGAATGTATTTCGTCATTTCTCTAATTGTGGGCCAATTCCATTTATAAGCACTATACGTGATCATATCTCCCCTCATCGTGCCAATAGGAGTAACTTTAGTTATCAAATTTTCAACTTCCAATCTACCAACTTTCCCTCAACTTTCTAGGGGCAGAGCCGTCTACTCGATTATGCGGTCGTACTTTATTATTTCCGTTCTGTCAGAGCTGGCAAAGACATACTCTTTTGCAATTTTTGGTTGCAGCGCTGGCTTGTGCGAAACGTAAGTTCACGAACACCAAGAAGTAAATTCAAAAACCGTGAGTAATTGCAAATGTGTATGGCTTTGTGCTTTGGCTTTCATTCTACATTGCTCTTTCTTGATATAAATGTTCTTGAAAACCGATAAAGGTTTCTCTAATCGACTTTATATCTCCTAATTCTCTTTTTGCATCTGCTATTGCTTTGTATTTCAATTCCAACAAGTCAGGTAGTTTAGAATCGTCTAATTCGTTAACTCCTTCTTTTACATATTGCTCCAATACAAAATTCAAAAACTCTTGTTGTTTCTGATTGTAGTCGTTCAATTGGATTTTGGCTCTTGTTGCTCGTTCTAATCTCGGAACAAGGTCTTTGTGATAAGCAACATAACTCAATACATCAAAAAGGTCGCTGTCCTCACCATGTATTAAGTTTCTCAAATCTTCCAATTGCGAATTTGTATATCCTTTTTCGTTTAATTCTGTCAGTAGTTTTTTTCGTGTACTTGGCAAACTCCAAATTTTGCGTAGTTCACTTTCGCTTTTGAAGAATTCTGGTAAATCGCCAAATAATTGTTCGATAAATTCAGCTGACGAAATCGGTTTGCCTGATGGACTCCAAAAAGAGGTTTTTATCATTGAATCAATTTCTCGCACCTTGTTATCCGACAACTTCACTTTTATCATTTGTCTTGGTGGCGTTTCACAAACGCAAGGTATGTTTCCGCATTCAGGACAAGGTTCTGGTTCTGGTCTCTCGCAAACACAAGGTGTTTCTCCACAAATATTGCAAGCTCTTGGTGTTCCGCCTCCTGTTGGTGGTTCAGGCTCTAATGGTTCACCATCCCATTCAGGGTCTTGGAAATGATTGTGAGCATTTACAAAATCAAAAATTGTGAAATAGTCTTTGCCATCAAATAAGCGAGTTCCTCTACCAACTATTTGTTTAAATTCAACCATAGAATTAACTGGTCGCATTAAAACAATGTTTCTTATTTCAGGTGCATCAACTCCTGTACTCAATTTTTGAGAAGTGGTTAAAATGGTTGGAATGCTCTTTTCGTTGTCTTGAAAATCTCTTAAATGTTGCTCTCCAATTTTTCCGTCATCTGCTGTAACTCTGTGGCAATAGTTTGTATTTCTGCTTGTCGCATATTGATTGATTAAATCTCTAACTGCTGCTGCATGAATTTGAGTAGCACAGAAAACCAAGGTTTTCTGATTTTGATTTATCAAATCCATAAAGAGTTTTACTCTGTATTCTTCTCTTGCCTTAATCTCAATAATTCTGTTGAAATCGGCTTCTGTGTATTCTCTTCCTTCTTCAATATCGCCTTCCACTTCATCATCAGAGGTATAGGTGTAATCATCTATTGTGGTATCAATTTCTTTGACTTTAAAAGGCGTTAAGAAACCGTCATTGATACCGTCTTTTAATTTGTAGCTGTAAACTGGGTCACCAAAATAGTCGTAAGTATCTCCGTTTACATCTCGTTTTGGTGTTGCTGTTAAACCTAATTGAACAGCAGGCGAGAAGTAGTCCATAATGGCTCGCCAAGAGCTTTCGTCATTTGCACCACCTCTGTGACACTCGTCTATAATTATAAAGTCGAAGAAGTCAGCTGGATATTGCCCGAAATTGAAATTTGCTACATCATATACCACTTGTGGTTCAGCAGCTTGTCTTTGGTCTTCAATTTCTGTTTCAGTTTTTACATTGGTCATGAAACTTTGAAAAATGGTAAAAAAGACATTACCATTTTTAGGCACACTACCTTTCTTTCTAATTTCAGAAGGGCGAATACGAACTTTTATGTTTTCATCTATAGTATCAAATGCATTGAAAGCATTAAAAGCTTGGTCTGCTAATATGTTTCTATCTGCTAAAAACAGAATTCTCGGTGCTCTGCTTGCATCACGTCTTAAATTCCATTTGGCGTGAAACAGTTTCCAAGCAATTTGAAAGGCAATGGCTGTTTTTCCTGTTCCTGTGGCTAATGTGAGTAGAATTCTATCCTTTTTCTCGGCTACAGCTTCCAACACTTTGGCAATCGCATTTTGCTGATAGTATCTTGGTTGCCAAGTACCACCTCTGTCTTCAAATGGAATGGCAAACAAACGCTCTTTCCAATTGGCAATTTCAATTTTGTAATCTTCTTTTGGTGTTGGGTAAGTCATTTCCCAAAGTTCATCTGGTGTTGGATATTTAGATACATCACCTTCTGTACCTTCTTGCATATCTACACCATAAATCTGCAAACCATTAGTGCAATACGTAAAGCGAATATTTAAACGCTCTGCATAGTCTTTTGCTTGTCCTAAACCTTGTGTGTAATAGTCGTCTCGTTTTTTGGCTTCAACAATTCCTATTCGTCTGTTTTTGTACTCCAACACATAATCTGCAAACAAAGGTGTGGCACGTCTATTTTGACCAATCAAACGACCTTTTGTAATAGGAAACTCCAAACGCAAACGACTGCCTTCTACAATGCCCCAACCTGCCTCTCGTAAAGCAGGTTCTATTAAATCGTGTTTGGTTTGTGCTTCGTTCATACAGTTACTGGCTTTTGTGTGGTGGCTGAACTTGCCGAAGTCAACTCACCTGAAAATGCTTTTTGTAAAATGGATTTTTTGAGGTCTTCTAAATTGGTAAGTTTTTGTTGGTAGTGGGATTCGATTTCAATTTTAAACTCTTCTAATTCTTTTAGCATTGAAATTGTTTCTTCTTGGTCTTCAATACTCGGAAATGGAACTTTTATAGAATTAAGTTTTCGTTGATTAAGCTTTGGTTGAGCCATACCACTTACATATTCATCTAACTTAATTGAGTTAAGATAATATTCTATAAAAATCTGTGAGGTTAGATTTTCAAAACGTAAAACATGAGCGTGATTATTTACCCAATTTTTTCCTGAAATCGAGAATGCTATTGGGTAGGTTCTTGCTAATAAATTTGCACCATCCTCTGATACAAGTAACAAATCTTCATCAAACAGATAATCTGCTACATAATCAACAATGCCTGAAGCTCCATAGTAGGGGATTTCTCCTGAAATTCTTTTACTCTTTGTAATTGGAACTCTTTTACTGTCCAAGTTTTCACAAACCTCTCCCAAACTCTTCTCCTCCCAACCATCAGCCTTTTGGCTAAAAATGTCATAGAGTTTAGATTGAAATAGTTCCTTGGTGTTGTTAATGTTTTGTTCTATGTTGAATTGAGCCTGTTCAATTTGGTCTAAAGCTTCGTCCAATATTCTTACAATATGCTTTTGAACGTTTAAAGACGGTTTCCACAAAGGACAATTTAAAATATCGCCTTTACGAAGATTGGTTTGATTCTCACCATTATTAAAAGCCAATAAATATGGGTGTCTGTTTAATTGGTAGTAGAGAAATCGAATATTGAACTCGGTTGTGCGAATCGCACAAATTCGTTGGTTTAAAGAATACTTGTCATTTTCTTCAATTATATAGCATTTGGCAAGTGCTTTCCCATTTGGAACATCACTCATAACCATTACAATATCATCTTCTACCAAAGGAAACATTTGTTTTGCGGTAAACTTTTTTACTTCGCTATCAGTTGAAATAAATTTTGAATTTACAACTACATATTGTCCTTCTGCATCAATGTCCTTTTCATGAGCTTTCCCATTGAAGAATTGACAAGATTCGCCAAGTGTTGTCATTTCCTCTCTCATGAAATCAATTCTTTTATGTTGGTTAGTAGTGAAGAAGTTTCTTCATCAAGCATTTCCATTTCTTCCAAAATTTCTTCTGGGGTTCTTAATGCTTCTTCCTCTGGCTTGTTTGGATTCTTTGGTGCTAAATCAAAACTATTTTCGTCTATATCATTGACGTTGAAAATCCAAGATTTTTCGGTGTTGGGTTGTTCTTTGTGTATAGAAACAAATTCTTCCATATCCTTGTCGTTCAAAGGATTAGTTTTACCCATGCTACGACCTGCATCTAATTGGTAATACCAAATGTTTTTAGTGGGTTCGCCTTTAGTAAAAAACAAGACCACCGTTTTAACGCCTGCACCTGTAAATGTGCCTGCTGGCATGTCTAAAATGGTATGCACGTTACAACTTTCTAATAAGTGCTTACGCAATGAAATAGAAGCGTTATCAGCATTGCTTAAAAAAGTGTTTTTTATAACTATAGCTGCACGACCACTTGTCTTTAAACTTTTGATAAAGTGCTGTAGAAACAGCGAAGCGGTTTCTCCTGTTTTTATGTCAAAGTTTTGTTGTACTTCTTTTCGTTCTTTTCCGCCAAATGGTGGATTTGCGAGAATAACATGGTAACGGTTTTTCTCCTGAATGTCTCTAATGTTCTCGCCAAGTGTATTGATATGGATAATGTTAGGTGCTTCAATTCCATGAAGTATCATGTTCATGATTCCAATCACATATGCCAAGTTTTTTTTCTCTTTTCCAAAAAGGGTTTCTTCTTGTAGCGTTTTTAGATTGTCTGTGGTTTTCTCCATACGCTCATACAAATACTCGTATGCTTCGCACAAGAAACCACAAGAACCTGCTGCTCCGTCATAGATTTTTTCTCCAATCTGTGGGTCAATCACGTTAATCATTGCACGAATAAGTGGTCTTGGTGTGTAGTATTGTCCACCATTACGCCCTGCATTTCCCATGTTTTTAATCTTGGTTTCGTACAAGTGGCTCAACTCATGTTTATCGGTAGAAGCACGAAAAGGCAGTTCGTCTGCATATTCTAAAATATCACGCAGTATGTAACCACTTTGGATTCTGTTACTGAGTTCAGAGAATATTTCGCCAATCTTATATTCTATGCTCTTTGGGTTGTCAACAGACTTGACTTTAAACTCTCCCAAATAAGGAAATAGCTTTTTATCGACAAACTGAACCAAGTCAGTTCCTGTCATGGCTTTGTGGTGGTCAAGTTTTCCGTCTGCACCTTTTGGCATTGCCCAATTTGGCCAACGGTATTCTTCATCTAAAATGAAATTATATTCCTCTCCTTTTAATTCCGCTTCGTCAGCTTTGTCTTGTTCTAACTCGTCCAAGTAGCGTAAGAACATCACCCAAGAGGTTTGTCCTATGTAATCTAATTCGCTGTCTGCTCCTGAATCTTTGTAGAGCAGGTCGTCTATATTTTTAAATGTTTGTTCAAAACTCATATTTCAATTTCTTCTTTTTTTTATTTCGTTCAGAGCGTTAGCTAAAATAGCTCTTTTTATTTTATAGCGTTGGCTTTCCGTTTCGGCAAAAACCAAATGTGCTGTTTGCGCGGCTGGCTTTCTTTAATTCTGAGTAACGTTTTTATTTTACCCTGTATTTACTGGTTTTCAAGCAGGTTGTATTTTAGTCATTCGAGCATCCAAATTAGCGATTTGTTTTTGAAGTTCAAGAACTTTTCTCTTTCTTTTCTGATCTAGATATTCATAAATTGTTGGTGGACTGTATTGTTGGTTTTTATAAAGCATATTCCAGAGTATAGTTGCTAATTTTCTTGCAGTAGCTGATACCGCAACAGCGCGACCTTTTCTGTAGGCAATTCTATTGAAGAAGTTGGAAAGATGAGTATCCTTTAGATTCCCAATTGCATTTGCTGCCTGTCTGAGCGCTATTTTAAGTCTATTGCTTCCTTTTGGGGTTCTGCTGCTAAGGATGCGGCCACCCGATATTTTATTGTTGGGGGCCAATCTTAGCCAAGATGTAAAATGCTGTGCATTTTGGAACTCTAGTATTCCTTTTTCACCAAGTTCGCTCATCAATGTGAGGACTGTTCCGTGGCTGAAGCCTTCTATTGCGTATAAGTCGATCCCATCGAAATATTGGTAGGCAATGAGGTTAAGGTCGATGTTTTTTGGTGTGTTCTTGTTGATTCTTTTATGTACTTTTTTATCAATGCACAATGCTTTTTTTACATTATCCTGATCAATAAATTCGTCCAGAACCCTTTTAATCTCATCATCACACTCTATGATCAGTTGTTGTGCATCCTGGTATTTTCGCAGTTCTTGTTTCAGGACAAATAAATAATCCTGTCGATTATTACTTTGCAGTGCCTTGGCAATTTCCTCTTCAGACTTTTTACAGTTCCCGTGCCTTAATTTGGCTAGTTGCTCTCCATTTGTTTGACCATTGCAGATTTCATTGATAATACTTAATCCGGTCAGTCCCACAATATCTTTTACCACCACATCCAATCTGAGGTTCATCAGTCTCATGTTTTGTGACATCCTATTGGAAGCTTGGGATGCGGTTTCAATTAGATTGCCTCTGTGCCTTACCAAAGTTCTTAAATATTCTGTTTGCAGATCTGGCAGGAAACTTCCACTCAAAAGGCCTAATGTATGTAACTTCTGGATCCACATACAATCCAGAACATCCGTTTTTTTGCCCTTAATGTTTTTGGTGAATTTTCCATTGATCAGGATTACTTCAATAGTTGAGTCCTGTAGTTCAGCATACAGATTTTGCCAATATGAACCTGTAGATTCCATGGCTACTGTTTTTACATCATTGTCGAGTAACCAAGTCAGTAATTCTTTAGTATCTTGAGCATAAACACCGAACTCTCTCACGTCAGAGTGCTCTTGATTGATAGCTACAAAATGTGAACGACTTCCGATATCAATTCCCGCAGCATTTGGGTTGATGATATCCATTTTTAATTTAGTTCCTACCATTTTCTTTGATTTAAATTAATAAAAATGCCCAAAGAGAATGTATATTGCAATCAAGAAAATATTCTGAACGAGATATCCCTAGAGGATTCATCAGTAAGATTATCACAAGCCTTTGATACTGGATATATCAAAGGCTTTTTACATTCCAACCAGAATTACGCTCGAGCTTATTAGCATCAATTTAAAATCGGTCTTGCAAAGAGCACTATCCAAGATACAAAACGTTACCTTAAAGTGATTATTTTTTTTGGGAGAAGAGGGGAATT
>NZ_JALKAU010000044.1:0-3829 GCF_023015735.1 Gelidibacter sp. F63206 | reverse complement strand
TGTACGTCCCTGATATAGGTTGACCACTTAAAGCGTGGAAAACTATGAAAGCAAATGTACGGAGTATCCGCAAGCAGCGTAAATACTCAATTGAATTTAAGAAAAAGATTGTTGCAGATTTTGAAAGTGGTAAGTATAGTGTGCCTCAATTAGAGAAGCTGCATGGTGTTGGGAATTCTACAATCTATAGTTGGATTTATAAATTCTCTACCTTTAACGAACAAGGATTTAGAATTATAGAGATGAAGGACAGCAGCAACAAAAGGATGAAAGAACTCGAAGCCCGTGTAAAGGAGCTTGAGAGAACTGTAGGCCGCAAGCAGATAATGATTGATTATCTAGAAAAGATGATGGAGATTGCCAAGGATGAACTTGACATCGATATCAAAAAAAACTTCGGCACCCCACAATCAACTGGTTCCGGGAGAACAAACAAAAAATGAGTTTTTCCCTGAACAGTCTCTATAAAGAGGTCGGTCTGAGCAAACAGGCCGTTGCCCAGTACGGCACTAGGCAAAAGATCTTTGATAGCAAAACAGCACAGCTGGTCCTTGAAGCAGACGAACTGCGGGAGGACCATCCAGGTTGTGGGGTTGAGAAAATGTACTATACACTTAAACCCAACTTTATGGGAAGGGATCGGTTTATAGAACTTATGATGGAACTTGGGTATCGTTTGAAGCGTAAAAAGAACTATAGAAGAACAACTATCGCTTCAAAGATCTATTATCCCAACCTTATAAAAGGAATGAAAATTGACCGTCCATCAATGGTATGGCAGTCTGATATTACCTATATACCCATTGGGGACAGACACTATTACGCTGTTTTTATAATAGATGTCTATACCAAGAAGATTGTAGGCTATAAGGTCTCTGAAAACATGAGAGCACAGGCGAATATGGATGCCTTAAAGATGGCGTTGAACGAAAACGAGGCTCCTTTGTTCCATCACAGTGACAGAGGAAGTCAATATACCTATAAAGAGTACATCAGCCTTCTAAAGGACAATGGGAGTCAAATAAGTATGGCACTCAACGCACAGGATAATGCTTTTGCTGAGCGTATCAACAGAACCATAAAAGAGGAATATTTGAATCATTGGAAACCTAAGGACTTCGGTCAATTAAAAAGAATGACAGCAAAAGCAGTAAGGAATTATAACAGTAAAAGATTACATAATAATAACGACAGAATGAGTCCTGAAAGGTTCATAAAACAATTTTCTGTTTTGAGGCATCAAGAAAGGAAATTGATGACTATTTTTAACAATGAAAATTAATTAAAAACGGTCAACTCTAATCAGGGAAGTTCATATAGAACAGGAATCAAGAAAACAATATACAATAACAATAAATAATAACACAATGAAAAGGACAGCAAATGCCGTATGGAACGGCTCTTTAAAAGAAGGCGAAGGAAAACTAACTACCCAAAGCAAGGTTTTGGACAAGTCACAATACTGTTTCAATTCCCGTTTTGGTGAAGGCAAGAGTACCAATCCAGACGAATTACTTGCAGCCGCCCATGCTGGTTGCTTCGCGATGGCTTTAAGCCTCATTTTAGGGAAAGAAGGCTATACACCCGATGCACTTGACGTGTCCTCAGAAGTGACCATGGATGCTGATAAATTAGAACTTACCGGATCTCATTTGACGCTCAAGGCCAAAATCCCGAATATCAATCAGGATAAATTTATGGAATGTGCCAATGCTGCCAAAGACAATTGTCCGGTGAGCAAAGCATTGAGTTTAAAGATCACTATGGATGCAACACTTCAATAATTATCAACAATTAAACATTAGGAAATGAACAACGCAAAAGAGTTAGCCCGTAAAAAAGCAGATTTAGCACCCAAACAAATAGAAGCCTGGCGAAATTTTAGCCGAACGGTTTTTGAGGCAGGTGCTTTGGATGAAAAAACCAAACAATTGATTGCGGTTGCGGTAGCGCATGTGACCCAATGTCCGTATTGCATTAAAGCGCACACCCCGCAAGCCATGCGTAAGGGTGCCAGTAAGGAAGAAATTATGGAAGCTATATGGGTGGCGGCTGCAGGCAGGGCAAGTGGTGCTTACACCCATGCGTCTATTGCTGTAGATTCTATGGAGGGAAATACGGAAGAACGTTTATATCCTACATCAACTCCAGAAATGGCACGAAAAAAAGCCGATCTGGCACCAAAACAGGTGGAGGCGTGGCGACCTTTTAGCAATGCCGTGTTTAGTGCAGGTGCACTTGATGAAAAAACAAAGCAGCTGATCGCCCTCGGTATATCACATGTTACCCAATGTGCAAACTGTATAAAGGGCCATACGAAAACCGCAAAAATGAAAGGTGCCAGTAATGAACAAATGATGGAAGCTATCTGGGTTGCTTCTGAAATGCGAGCAGGTGCAGCTTATGCCCACGCGTCAATTGCGATGGAAGAAATGCTGAAATTGGATCAATAAAGATTTTTTTAAACTTCATTGTGATTATGGCATCCATTTTCTGAAGCATCTAAGGCATTAAGCTTTTGTTTAAGATGGCTTAAGTTTCAATAGCGAAACGCTGAGCCAAGGCAAAGAGATTGAGGTAAAATAATATTAAAACCATAAAGCAATGAATTTAATTGAAAACATAGTACAGTTTCTGCGAAAGCCAGAAAGTGAAACCAAAGGCAAAGCTCCTGAGGGCACATGTCCAGTGTGTTGGGGCTATCAGCAATACGATGCGAAGATCCGTGAGGTGTTCAGAGACAAGCAAATAGACGTCAACAACCATAAAGGCAGTTATATGCGGATTCAACGATTTGTAAAAAAGTATATTGACGGCATTCGATTAAAACAAAGTGAAGTCAAGGATTGTCCCACCTGCTTGCGCCATTCCAAAGCAGATAACCATCCAATTACTGACTGATGGTAACTTGTCAATAGTGATGCATTGCCTATATTGTCCATTAATGGAAAATCAAATGCTTATGATTACGTGTTCATTTTTTGCTGATAGTGTAAAGATTAAAAAACCAAGATGATATCAGAAAATTATGTCCTGACCTACATCAATGAGTTTGATGAGGAATGCAAAGCACAATTCCGGACCAACGAATATCACAGCTTAATGGAACTCCTTTTTGATAAATATATCGAAGATTGGGGTGATTGTAAGGGAAGAGCCTGGTGCGGTACTTGCCATATACAGATTCTTGAAGGCCATCTTTCTCAAACCATGGATGCTGATGAAAAACTCACGCTTTCTAAAATCCATGATACAGCAGAAAACAGCCGTTTGGCCTGTCAGATTCCAGTCAATGCCGAACTGCACAACCTGGTTTTTAAAATAATGGAACGTACCTAAAATGGCACTTTTTTTTCAAGGCCCGTCGAATTTTTTTAATGACAACATTCCAATTTGACGCTATTGGCTTTCTCAATAATATTAAGCTAATTCAATTTCAAAAAAACAAACATCAGCATTGCTATAATGCGAAGGTAAGTCTGAGGTGTCTTTTAATTTTTTTGTGCCCAAAAACTTAAATCCGCACTGTTCATAATGCTTGATCAAGCGTTCATTTTTGCCACAAGTATCCATTCTGATAAATGATCTGTTTTGTGTTTGTGCTAAATTCTTGGCCCAATCGGCAATGAGTTTTACGAAATTGTTGCCTCTAAAATCAGGGTTCGTGGCAATTCTATGGATGAAAATGGAGGAGTCATTATCACCATCCTCCCAAATTTGTGGATCGCTATAAGTAATAACCTGAGTTCGATTAAAAAAGGACGAGTTGATCTGTTTTTACGGTATGATATTTAATACTTGGCTTTTTTGGCAAGAAACTATAGGCTAT
>NZ_JALKAU010000043.1:0-32767 GCF_023015735.1 Gelidibacter sp. F63206 | reverse complement strand
TTCAAATTATGAGAACATTGGTTATTGGAGATATTCACGGCGGATTGAAAGGATTGAAACAACTTTTGGATCGGGTAAAGGTTGTGGAAGAAGACCGATTGATTTTTATGGGCGATTATGTGGATGGTTGGAGCGAATCGGCACAAGTCATCCAGTATTTGATGGTGTTGTCTCAATTGAAAGAATGCATTTTTATTAAAGGAAATCACGATGCTTGGTGTGAAAAATGGCTCAGAACCGATAAACCGGATACTATTTGGTTAGATCATGGCGGAAGAGGAGCCATAGAAAGTTATGGGAGTTTTTCAAGTGATGATAAGAAATTACACCTGAAGTTTTTTGAGCAAATGAAATTGTATCATTTGGATGAACAGAACCGGTTGTTTGTTCATGGAGGTTTTACATCCAAGCAAGGTGTTGAGAACGAAACTTCCGAAAGCAATTTTTATTTTGATCGAACGCTTTGGGAAATGGCTTTGGCTTTGGATAAAGAGATCGATGAGAATTCTGAGTTGTTTCCAAAACGCCTAAAACTTTATGACGAAATCTATATCGGGCATACGCCAACACTTTATTTCAATTCTGACGAGCCATTAAAAGCCATTAATGTATGGAATGTGGACACTGGTGCCGCATTTTATGGCAAGTTGTCGGCGATGGATATCGATTCAAAAGCGGTTTTTCAAAGTGATGCCTTAATGGAATTATACCCTAATGAAAAAGGCCGTAATCAACGTTCATTGAATCAGATTTTAGGAGTATAGGAGTTTTAACTAAGATGCTTTTTGTAATAGGTTAGTAATTTATTTGGGGTTGCACCCAGCCACTTCTTGAGATAAATGGTCCAAAAGTGGTATTGGACTTTCCAAATGCCATGTTTATGGTATAATCTAGCTGATGTTGTCAATTTTCTATTGATGACGACAAATTGTTTTCTGGCAAAAAGTTCGTTAATCAACATATTGTCTTCATAAATGACGTATCGCTCGTCAAAACCGCCAATTTCATCAAACAATTTTTTAGTGATAAACTGACTTTGATCGCCACCTCTGCATGCGCGCCAGCAGAATTGTGTCAACCATCCCGCCAATTGCAACCACCAGTGATTGCTGTCAAATTGCATCCTAAAACAACCGGCGTTATTGCCTTTTTCAACTTCTGTGAGGATATCTTGATCAAAGTCTTTAGGAGGAAAAGAATCGGCATGTAAGAAATAAAGGATCTCGCCTTTGGCAATTTTCGCACCGGCATTCATCTGTTTGGCACGCCCTTTTTCTGAGTTGATTAATAGAAGTTTTGTTGCGTCAGATTCCCTTTGAATACTATGATGAAGTTCAGACGCTTGGTGATGAGCAATGAGCGTATTAATAATTTCTTGAGAATCATCCGTACTTCCTCCATCTACAATAATTATTTCAGCGACATGATCCGCAGTTGAGTTGTCCAACAAATGCTGGATCAATTTAGCAATGGTTTCTGCTTCGTTGAGAATGGGAATTACAATGCTTATCATAGATTTTATTGCCGAAATGAACAGAAAGAAATGCTGTCAATGCAAGGTGTTGAAATTAATATTTACTGCTCATTTAATTTCCAATCATATTTTTTAAAAGTATATCGCGTATTAGGATTGATTTTAGTATTACTGTATTTATTTATAAAACCAATTAAATTTTTCTTGCCGTCTACTTTAAAATCGGACGTATAAAAATCAAAGATTTTCGAAAGTTTTGGATTGTTGGTCGTGATATCATTTAGATTGCCGTTGATAAACTCTTTTGTTGCAACTTCGAGTTGTTCATCTATTTTCGCGGCCGTAAAGGCCTCATTCATTAATTTTGGACAAGAATAAGAAGCGCAATTAATGGCAAAATGAATTCTTGGTTCGTTCATTTTTCGTAACACGCTATGTTCAATTGCGTCAAGTGACACTTCTTTGTCTCCGATTTTTACAAATCTTTTCTTCCAAGCTCCTTTGATGTCCTTAATGCTTTTTGTTGGGTAATTTTTGAGAATCAATTCTATGGTTGCGGCATTGTATAAATTAATATAATATGCCAATAGCTCCTGATCGCTCCACTTCTCATTTGGCTTCATTTTTGAAAGCTTCGTTAAGTAAGCTTCAAGTTTGTGTTGTTCTGTCTTAAAACCTTTATAATCAACAAGGCCTTCCTTGTTGACATATTTTTTTAGCAATTTATCCCAGTCGCTATGATCTACTTTATCTGTTGTGTTGGTTGTTGCAGAGATTAATTTATCGCCTACCTCTATAATAGGTTGACCTTGGCTGCCAGTCCCTGCGGCCACAGTCAAATTGTAACTGCCCAAAGTGAAAGCTATCACTGTAAGAAATGTAAATTTAACAAGTCGTTTCATGATGTTCTTTGAATATACATTATTGGTACAAGAAAAATCATTTCTTAGTTTTAATTGGATACATAGTCTGTCTGACAAATGTTTTTGGAAAGTCCTCTTCGTCATCAAAACCAAGTTCAATGTCCCTGCCGTCATGCGGCACATGATGTGTGTTAAATATATAATCCCAAACACTTAAAGTCAATCCATAGTTCACACCATACTTTTTATGTTCAGGCAATTCTTTGACGTGATGCCAAATATGCATCTTTGGATTATTGAAAATGTATTTCAATGGACCGTAATTCCAACCTAAATTAGCATGATTTAAATGGCCAATGGCAATGGAGAAAAAGTAAACGATGGAAACATCTTGCACATTAAAGCCTCCAATAATGGCAATGGGTATATACAATATCGAGTTATAGACCACAGGCTCCATCCAATGGTAGCGCAAATGAGCGGCAAAACCCATTTCTTTAACGCTGTGGTGCACTTTATGGAAATTCCACAACCATGGCACGCGATGCAACAAGATATGTGTATTCCATTGCACAAAATCGATGATCAAAAAGAAGATCAGCAGGCCTAACCATTTTGGTAATTCGCTAACACTAAAAACCTGTAAACTATCAATATGCCAACCAAAGAGCCCAAGTATATCATTGAAAAACTCTGCGGCTGTATTTGACAGTGCGATAAGGACAATCAAATTCAGCAAGAAGAAATTGAAGAACATATAAAAAGTGTCCAACCAAAAATCCTTTCGGAAAATGGATTGGTCCTTTCGCCAAGGGAACATGATTTCCAACAGCCAAACGATTAGGGAAATTCCAATTAATCCGTAAAAGTAATTGTCCCAATGGTAAACATGGGTTAACTCATATTTGAGGTAACGCCAATACCCTGAATAGGATTTTAAAATAATGTCAATGTATTTTTCCATACTAATTCCTGCGAATCCCGATAGCTATCGGGAAGGAATCTCATTTTTTAAACGTTAAAAACACTTTTCGTTTGAAAGATAAATTCCATATAACTTGTATTGTAGTCGTATTTTTAATAATTGCTTACGCATATTTCCTTGTCCCAAAATATGAATGTCGTTTGCTGATTTCACAGCGCTTTCTGCTCTAAATAAAATCTTTGAATCTTCATTTGAAAAAATTATTGATGGCAAAGCCTTCAGACTTCATCCAAATTTTAACAAAGTTTAGTTGGGATACCTTTCAGGTTTTGAAAACCTGAAAGATCTCGGCCTTAAATATTTTACAAACTCTTAATCAACTCTCGAAACAACACAATCATATCCGGTTCCGCAAATTCCTGCGCAGGCAGGAATCTCATAATTCAAACGATTAAAACGACTTTCTTCTAAAAGGTAAATCTCATATGGTTAGTATTATAGTTGTATTTTTAATAACTACTTACACATATTCCCTTTTCCAAAAATATGAATTCTGTTTTTCGATCTTACGGAGTTTGTGAAATGCTGTTTGCATTCAGCCGATAAACCTTTCAGGTTTTTGAAACCTGAAAGATCTCGGCCTTAAATATTTTACAAACTCTTAATCAACTCTCGAAACAATACAATCATATCCGGTTCTGCTTTTTCCGCCATGGCAATAATTTCAGATATATCTACTGGTTTTAGATTATTTGGATCGCATTCGTCCGTTAAAACCGATACCGCTGCCACTTTTAACTTCAAATGATTGGCCACAATAATCTCAGGAACTGTGCTCATTCCAACCGCATCAGCACCAATGATTTTCAGCATGCGATATTCTGCCCTTGTTTCCAATTGAGGTCCGACTACACTTGCATACACACCTTTGTGAAGCGTGATGTTGTGGTTTTTGGCAATTTGCTCAAATTTAGAATTGATTTCCGCATCATAAGGCGCACTCATATCCGTAAAGCGCTCGCCCATTTGTTCTACACCTTTAAAGGCCAAAGGTGAGCTGCCCTGTAGATTGATATGGTCGTCAATCAGCATCAATTCTCCTTTTTTGAAATTGAGATTGATGGCACCCGAAGCGTTGGAAACCAATAACGTGTGAATGCCCAGTTTTTCCATAATGCGAACAGGGTAGGTCACATCTTGAAGAGAGTAGCCTTCGTAAATATGAAAACGTCCTTGCATGATGATGGCTTTTTTTCCTTCTATAATCCCGTAAATCAGTTTACCTTTATGAAATTCGACCGTTGCCGTCGGGAAGTTCGGTATATGGTTATAACTGACTTCGTGAAGGATTTCTACGGCATCAATCAATTGACCCAAGCCTGTGCCAAGGATAATACCGATTTCTGGATTATCGAAACCTTTTTTTTGTAAGTATTCTGTGGTTTCGTTGATGAATTTTATCATTTTTTTGTGTAAAATTTTTTTAGTTGTTCATAATCTCTCATGTCCTCAAAGGTATCGATATCATTCAATTCTTTCAACAAATAGACCGAGCAATTTTGGAGGTCCTGCAAAGTGGAATTTAAGATTGAAGAAGTGCCCCAAGCTTTATTTTGGAACACTTTGGGATACAGATTTTTCATTCCCAAGAGATAATATCCACCGTCTAAAGCTGGCCCAATGACCACATCGTTAAATTCGAGTTGTGAAAAGGTATTGTTCACGAGTTCTGCGTCCAAGTCTAAAAGATCACTTCCGATAATAGCGACCTTTTCGTATCCCATTTCGAATAATTCTACAAAAGCATTTTGCATCCGTTGGCCTAAATCGTCACCTTTTTGGAGCTTTTTTCGGAATGTGCCAACATCCCAAAGGTCATCCTTTATGATGTTTTCAGAATAGAAAACGTAGTGATCTGCTTTAACCTCTTTTGCAATTGAAGCGGTATGATTTAAAAGAAATTTATAGACTTCCAAAGCATTTTCATCCCCAATCGTTTGTGCCAATCGCGTTTTGCATTTGCCCAATTCAGGATTACGGGTGAAAATAATCAGTGCTTTTTTGGAGGTAGGAAAATGGAAATCGGTGGCCATTTCATTAGCGCCGTCAGTATGTTTGGATGAAAGTATACCCATTCGTGAAAGTTCAAAGTTTAGTATTCAAAGTTCGGGAAAAACTATTGGATTGTGAAGAGATTTAAATCGGAGCTGAGTTCCGCTAACTCAAAAGAAAATTGCCTGCTCGTCCGCCTGCCAGTCGGAAGCTTCTGCGAAGGCTGGTAGCATTTGCGATGGCGGGAAACAGGAAGTTTTATGAGAAACCTTATGGTTATCGATTTGTTGAAAGTCTAAAACGAGGGTGTTTTAACCACAATGGGCACAATGTTTTGCGCAAGAGCGCAAGGAAATTAAACTTCAACTTCAATTTCGACTACAATTTCAACTTCCATTTCAACTTCAATTTCAACTTCATCTAAGTCACACTCCCCTGACAACTACTTCCTGCGCCAGCTGTGCAGCCGTAACAATGTTGGGAAATCATAATCGTTCTTCCTTCCAAAAGTTCTTCGTTATAGTCTGAAATATGTTTGACTTTACTGTTTACTGGCAGATTCAGCATCTGATTGAAATCGCAATCATACAAATAACCATCCCAAGAAACAGAGAGGGTATTGGTGCACATCACATTGTCAACGGTCTGCGGATTGAAAGCTTCCACCAAAGCGTACATGTAATCTTCGTAGTTTTCAGAGGCAATCAAATAATCCAAAAATCGGCTGATAGGTAAATTTGTTATGGTGAATAAATTATGAAAATTGATGCCAAAATCGTCGATCAAAGCTTTTTTGAAATCTTTTTCCATACTGGCTTGGTTTCCCGGTAAAAATGCGCCCGACGGATTATACACTAAATCTAATCGCAGATTGCTGTCCGGCATGCCATAGCCAACCGCATTGAGTTCTTGTAAAGCTTTTATGGATTTGTCAAAAACACCATTACCACGTTGTTTGTCCGTTTTTCCTTTGGTCCAATGAGGCATGGAAGAAATGACATGGACGTTGTGTTTTTTGAAAAACTCAGGTAAATCGTAGTATTTTTTATTGGCCCTAATAATCGTCAGATTTGAACGCACAATAAAATCCTTAACGCCAACTTTAGAAGCTTCTTCTACGAACCATCTGAAATCGGGATTCATTTCAGGAGCGCCTCCGGTCAAATCTAATGTATGAGCTCCCGTATTTTTTATGACTTCGAGACATTGTCGCATGGTCTCCCTGGTCATGATTTCCTTACGGTCTGGACCAGCATCAACGTGGCAATGTTCGCAAACTTGGTTACACATATACCCAACATTGATTTGTAGGATCTCAAGCTTTTTGGCTCTTAATGGAAATTGTCCCGTCTCGGCAATCTTATCCTTGAATTTTGGTAAATCTCCATTTTGAAAAATTCCATTGGATAAGATTTCGAGCTGTCTTTTACTGTTTGCTAATTCACTATTTCTTTTATGTAGGGATTTGATCATTTATTGGTTTAAAATTTAAGGTTCAAAGCTCAGGATTCAAAGTTAACAGTTCAAGGTTCTATGTTCAAACCCTAGGTTAGATCCAAAAACTTTTAAATTTCTATCTTCATACTTTTTTAAGATTACGATAAAAAACGGGATGAGCGATTCACACACTCCCGATGAAAAATCGGGATTGGTTCTCTACTCACATTTCTAATTTATTGACTTTATTCATCATCTGCACCCCGTGCACCAAGGTTGCGCCACCTTTAATTGCAGCTCCAACATGTAAGGCTTCCATCATTTCTTCTTTTGTGATGCCGCGCTGCAAACCATCTTGGGTGTACGCATCAATGCAATATGGACATTGTTCGGTATGGGCAACCGCTAAAGCAATCAATGATTTTTCACGAGCAGAAAGTTTTCCTTCCTCGAAAACCTTGGCATAATAATCAAAAAATTTATTGCCAAGTTCTTCACTCCATTCTGTGATTTTTCCGAATTTCTTTAGATCTGCTGGGTCGTAATAGGTTTTTTGCATGGGTTAATTGTTAGTTGTACTTACAGTTTTTTTAAGATACAGTTTTAAGTCGAAGAAAATCAATTAAGATTACAGCTTCAGTGTATTAATTTTAAGTTGTTGGATACGAGATCAATAGACGGTTTTGTCGTCTTTGCTGCTCCATTTTTGAAAAGGTTCGAGAGCGATGTCGCGCGATAATTGTTCAAAAGGAATGCTTCGTTTGTGATATGGCAATTCAATTTCCTTATAGATAAAGGCATCATCAAAATCAATGTCTGCTGCATCTTGATGGCTACACCCGTAATAAACCTTATCTGGTCTGGCCCAGTAAATAGCACCAAAACACATCGGACAAGGTTCGCAGGAGGTGTAAATAACACAGCCTTCCAATTGAAATGAATTGAGGTTTTTACAGGCATCACGGATGGCTATAATCTCTGCATGTGCGGTTGGATCGTTATGGGAGGTGACCTTATTATTACCACGCCCTACAACTTTTCCGTCTTTTACAATGACACATCCAAACGGACCACCTTCGTTATTGTCCATGCCTTTGAGTGCTGCATTGACAGCTTCGAGCATGAATTTATTTTTGTTTTCTGAACTCATTTTTACTTTTTTTAAATAGTTTTCAAATCCTTAAGGAATTAAAGGAGTCGAACCAACATGCTAAGATAGGAAAATTTGTACCCCTTTAAAACGGATACCCAATCGCAAAGTTCAGTATGGGGTTGCTGATATCAAAATTAAAACGTTTTCCTTTTGGAAGTGAAGGATCATGGAAAGGGGCAGCCAAATCAAAGCGGATGACAAAGCTTTGGATGTCAATACGTAGTCCCACGCCTGCACCCATACCCAATTCGCTTAAAAAGTTTTTGGAGAATTTATCTTTACCATCAAAAACCGGATTTTCTTTGGAATTCCAAATGTTTCCCGCATCAGCGAAAACGGCACCTTTTAAGAAGGAAACAATAGGGAATCTGTATTCTAAGTTGGCTTCCAGTCGGATATTACCTGTTTTGTCGAAGTAACTGTCGCTGGTATTATTCGTGTCTTCATCAACATTATAAGTGCCTGGACCTAAGGAGCGGATTCTAAAAGCCCGAACACTATAAGGTCCACCAGCGTAGTATTGTTTTACGAAAGGGATCACATCCGAGTTGCCGTACGCTAGTCCGTATCCCGCAAAAATGCGGGCGGCAATAGTTTGTTCTTTGGCAAAGTTGAAATGGTAACTTATATCGACATCAGCCTTGGCGTATTGGGCATACTCCATACCAAAAAATGTTTTTGGTACATCAGGACCTTGGTTTTTTCCAAATAAACTGATCGAGTTTCCTGCGACATCCAATGTGAAATTGAGATATTTTTGATGTGTTTTTTGTTGGTCGACCATTTCGTTATAGGTGAAGGAATAGGTAAGACCCGAAATAAATTGTTGTTCAAAACTGCGTTTCAAAAATGGATTGTCATTTAGGATTTCCTCAAATTCTGGAGTGGTCTTCATAAGATCTGTATAGCTTACGGAGATTGGATTGATTTGATGAGTCACGTATCTATTGGCATCCCAGGCATAACCGAAGAGTGCAGTTCCAGAAAGTAAGGTGTATAGTTTTCTCCGATCCTGAAAATCAAAACTCACCGAGGTTTTGGTTTTTGGGATGGAATATTTGAAAAAATCGTCGTTTATTTTAACAGGAAAAATAACTCTTGGAAAAATTAATTCGTTTTTCAAGCCAAGTTCCAAACTGCTATCTCCGGGGGTACTTCCACCACCCAATTGTGCCTCATAACCTACTTTTGCTGTGGTATTATAGGTTTCCCCTCCACCAAAAATATTTCTGTTGCTATAAGTCAATGCCAATGCTGGTCCTATAAAACTGTTGGATTTGGTAACCACTTGCAGTTCGGCCGTAAATGCACGTTTATTTAATGGTGACAAATAAATATTGGCTTCCAATAATCCTAAGTTATCCGTTGCTGAGGTATCGATTTCCCGATATTGGATATTGACATATTTGTAGGCACCAATTGTTGAGAGTCGCCTAGCGGTATTGCGCGAGGTTTCGGGATTGTATAGTTGATCTTCTTCCAGCTTGATAAATGGATCTAAATATTTTGGTTTAAAGAACACCTCCTTCTGAATGAAGTTTTTCTCGTTATATCGAATAATGTCAGTTTGGATTGAATCGGCTGTTTCATAATCAGGATACACATTGATTTGAGAAATCCTGTAAGGAACAGTGGCTTTTTTGGGTACGGCCTTCTTTAATTTGAGGAATAAATCGAAACCTTTATTATCATAGCGATTGGTATCGGCCTCAAATATTAGAAAACTGTCGTTGAAATTATAATAGCCTCTTTTCTTAAGATTTGCATCAATGCGAAGTCGTTCCAGCTTCATACTGTTCAAATCAAAGCGCATACCATTTTCAAATGGCGAATCTCCAACCAATTCTTTGATTTCTCCGTAGATTGGAGTGGGCAACGAATCTAATTGATACGTCTTCATGCGATAGGGTTTGGGTACTTTTACAGTATAGCTTACCGACGCTTTTTTTTCTGATTCTTCAAATTCTGAAGTTGCCGCACTATAGAAAAACCCCCTGTTTTCAAGTCGGTTAAGCAGCAGATCCTCCACATCAAAAGTTTTCACATCTGATTGATATACGGGTTTCTCACCAAATTTTTTATACAACCAACGGTTGATGAACCCTGGGTTTTCCTTTTGATTTTTGTAATAATATCGAAGACCCAGATACATCCCAAAAAACTTTGAATTGGGTTCTGGGCCAATCACCGATTCGAGTTCTGATTTTAAGCCTTCTTCATTCTTGATAATGGAATCAGAGACTATGGTCAGGTCGGCACCGGTATATAATCGTTCGTTTTCAGGAATATACTTGGAAATACCGCAGGAGTAAAAGCTTCCGGAAATGAAGAGTGTAATTACTATATATTTTAAATAGAATTTCAAGTCTTTTTTATTTGAGTTTTTTTATCGGCTAATTTTAAAGTAGTAAGGTCATTATGATTTTAATTTTTTTTCTTTTCTATACTTTCATCAACTGCCTCTTCTTTTATTTTTTGGGCTTCTTCGGCGGCCTTTAATTTGGCTTCTTGTTTTTTCTCTGCTTTTGTGGTTGATTTGAATAGGGCATCCCAAAGTTCATTAAACTTATTGAACTCTTGGGTGAAGATCAAGGCAATACCGCTCACGATAACTTGTCCATCAATAACATTTTCAAACTCGTTTCTATGGAAACCTTTCAATCTATAACGGCCATTTTCTGTTAGTATATATTCAATACTGACATTTCCAATGATTGGTGTTTCTTCGCCAGTAGAACTGCTGCCCTGTACATCAACTTCACTTCCTACACTGACGATCAAACGGTCATTGAACATTTTTTTCTGGGCTGCAATATCCAATTGTGTGCGATCTTGAGGCGTGCTGCCTTGGTAATCTGTATAACTATCCAATCCGAAATTAAGCTCAAAACCAGAGCTGCCCAACAATTTATCAGAGAACATATTGAGTTGGTCAGAGACCGCATCATTTAAATTATCTCGTGCAATTGATGCGACACCTCCAGTGCTTCCATCGCTTCCAGGGTCAGGATAGAATCGGTTCAAAACCAATAATGAAAATACTTGTCTGTTAAGCTCGTCTTCCTGTTGATTGAGTTGCTGCACCCTGCCATACACTTGTCCGCCGATAGCGCCTTGTTCGTCTTTTGGCATGTCCAGATTAAAATTGATTTTAGGTTCCATCAGTTGCCCGTCAATATTGAGGTACACATAAAAAGGAAGCACCTGACGGAACTTTCCTTTGGCAGATTCGTCCAAATTGGATGTTGTAGGCGCCATCAGGGCGGAAGCTGAGGTTTTAACTTCATATAATGCCTTGACGTCCAACTTGGCATCAAATGGATCGCCAGACCAGGTGATGCGACTCCCAGAAACAAGATTGAATTTACGGTTGACAAGATTATAAAGATTCAATTCGTAATGGCCACTTTGAACTTCATAAACACCGGAAAGAGTGATGTTTCCATTAGGTTTCATGCTGAATGTTAAATCCCCTTCACCGGATACCTGAAAGTTATCTCCAGTGGATTCATCAATGACGATGGTCACTGCGGCGTCCTGTCCAATCTTCAGCAGTGCATTCATGTCGAATCCAGTTATGGTTGCCGTTTTTTCTTCAGTACGGGTTAATATGGCATCCGGGTTTTCACGATTCACGAAAATAACAACGCCATCTCGCTCCTCAACATTCACCGTTGCAGATGGCATTACGTATGTGACATTGGTGTCTGATCCGACCGTTGCTTTTAGATCTATTTTCGGAATCTGTAAATCGCCCGTAATTTTGGCGTCTGCATCAAAGGAAACTTTTCCGTAAAGGAAATCATTATCTTCTTTTGTAGCATTAAGGACTTGAAAATTATCTGCGTTCACTTGCAAATCGAAGGAAGGATTGATAAAAGATTCCGTTCCTATTTTCCCTGAGGCAATTAAAGTGTTTTGGTTTTCATCTCTAATAGTAAACTTGTCCATAGAAAGTCCTTCATTATTGATGTATAAAGTTTCATTGGCAAGTGTGAATGCCGCATTGAACTTCTTTATCTTAAAATCGGCATCATTGAAATTTAAATTGCCTTCATATTTTGGTTGATCGAGTGTCCCGGTCAATTTGAAGTTTCCTGAAAAGCTGCCATCGGTTTCTATAATTTCACCTTGGGAAAACCCTGTGAGAGCTTTCATGTTGAATTGATTGATATTCAAATCTAAATCAAGGTTGGCACCACCAGGAAATGCAATATAATCACCTTTTAAATCCAAGTCAATTTCGCCTCCCTTCATATCCACATTAAAATCGTAACTGTCGCTTCCAAGTGACTTGGCATCAAGATTCAGGCTTCCCAAATCTACTTGCATAAAACTCAATTGCGAAATATCCAGATCGGCAATAATTCCAGTGTTTGTAAACGGGTCCACCAGAACAAAATTGCCATTGAGGTTGCCTGTTGTCAATTGCTCCTCGGGATTCAGATAACTCAACAGTTCACTCAATTTGAAATTCTTAAAATCGACAGCAATGTGTTCCTTAGAGACAGAAGAAAGTTTGTCTGTAATCTCAAAAGATTGGTTGTCACTGCTGAAAATAAACTCATTAAATTCCATTTTTTTGTCGCTGATCAGAATTTCGTTGTTTTCCGGAATTTTCCAAGGTGTTTTATTTAATATCAAATCTTCAGGGTTGACATGAAAACGTAATTGTTGTCGATTACCTGTGGTCTTACTTGTAATTTGCGTTAATATGTCTTCCTTATGATAGGCAAGGAATGCCAAAGACAGTTCGTTGTTGGTTTGGTCTCCAGTTAGTTTTGTTTTTTGAATATTAAACGGCCCCGCCTTAATTCTGTTGAAACCTAAATCAAACGTAAATTTATCTCTATCCGTATCCATTGAAAACGTTAAACTGTCCAGCTCATAACCACTATAATTGATATGTGGGGCCGTAATCCTGGCTTTTAATTGGCGCTCTTTTTCTTTGAAATCGACGTCAATTTTAACCGTGTCTAACTTTTTTACATTTACCAAAAAGACATCGTTTAAAATAGGAGCTTGGATGATTTTTCCTCGTAATTTTAAATTGACCGGGTCGGCAATACTATCTGGCACCTCTTCATCGCGGTAGAAATAACTAAACACATGGCGTCTTAAGGCTTTGCTGAAGCTTTCAGGCTCTGTGTTGGATTGCAATAGGACATCCACCAACTTATTTTTGATGGATACAGAAGTCGTGTCTTTTCTCACGTGGGCGAGAGCATTGAGGTCTCCCAACAAATAGGTTTTATTATCATATACTACAACACCTTCATCAACAATGGCTGCAGCGTCGTAAGCTGTTCCGTTCCCTATAAAATCAACATATATTTTCATGCCGGTTTTGACTTCGCGCTGCATGAGTCCCAGGGCTTTCAAATCTGCACCAATAATATTTAACTCTACGTTGGCTTCAGGTGAGACGGAGTCCAAAACTACCGTGGCATATAAGTCCATGTCGAGGTTAAAGTCCTTATATTTTGAGGTAATTATTCCACGTCCGTTTTTGACATCTCCAACAAGGTTTAGGTCGTTAATATCATAGTTATTGTATTTAAAGCTGGACACAGTCGCTTCAATATGGGCGTCGATATCGTTGATATTTTCTCCCTTTCCGTTGGTTTTTAGATTTAAACTTAACGTGCCCAATTGTTCGTTTTGGAGCAGTTCATTCAGTTTATAGTTTTCTATGGACAGATCCGCGTCAAATTCTAAAATTTCACCATTCTTAAAATTCCCATCAATAGAAGCAATACCTTGTGTTGTAGTCAGGGTTGCATTCGTGTAGATGTCGTTGGGGTTTCCTTCTATATTTCCGACCAATTTAATCTCTTCAGGCAGGCTCACACCCAGGTCCTTTTCATTCACAAACTGCACAATATCGGATCGAGTTGAAATGGCTGAAAAATTAGGAATGTCGAATTGGATATTCTCAGGATCTGTGATGTTTTGAATTTTTCCGTTTGCCGAAATGTGCGTGTTTGCCCAATTGACATTCATACGATTAATGTTGATATCAGACAAATAGCCATCAGCCGTGGTGTTTCCGGTGAGTAAATGTTGGCTGAGAGTATTTAGATATTCATTTTTTTTCAGTTCCGGTTGAATCAGAAATACATCTTTCAAGGACACTCGGAATGTGGGAATATCAATAGCAATCTTCGATTTTTCTGGCGATTCGATCAACGCCGATAATTTCGGATATTCAAGTCGTAAATTGGCGATTAAGCTGTTGTTATTTAATGCAGTTTTAAGATCAGATACGGTCAAGGCATTATCATCAGCGTTGAACTTAAGGCTTAATTCCTTTAAATCAAATCCTGAAATTTCCTTAAACGTAGAATTTTCGATATGAAGTTCTGCTTTTTTATCTTTTAGATTGATGTTATTGGCTTGCAGGTTCAGATCGTTTAAAACAAAAGCATCCGGATTGAAATGTCCTGTTTTGGCTTCTGCGGAAGCGACAAAATAGCTGAATTTGTTATTGGTAAAATCAACCGAACCAATTGCTAACCTTAATTCTGGCCACTCAAAGAACTGAATATCCTGTTTGATGTCTTGGGTAACTTCCACCACTTTTTGGGTGACGGCATTGGTATCAGTTTCAGTATTTAATTGGACGGAAGAGTTTCTTAAACGAAAAGTGTCCACTACAAAATCGCTATTGGCTAAATCTACTTTTGGAATTTTAGCGAATAATTCTTGGATATCAATTTCTGCTGCAATCCGATCGCCGTACGATTGGTAATCGGCATAAACATTGTTCAATGTTAAAGTCTCAACAGCAAGAGACGGTAAGGGCGTTGGGTCTTCCTCAGGGATAACTGGTACTGGCGTTTGGATGAATTTGATGCGTGCGTCAGTAAGGTCCAAAGCAGAGGCTTCAAATATCATTTGCTCCAAATCGGTGGTTTTCATATTGGCATTGAGCGTCCCGATTTTAAATCGGCCGTCAATACCGGCAACCGCATCATCAAAAACAATATCGATATCCTTGAAATTGAGTTTTCCTATCACAATATTCAGAGGTGCTGCCGTAGTATCTGTTGCAACCGCCGTAGTGTCCGCTGGAGCAAAAGCATCAATCAAAAATTGGAAATTATAACCTGCGATAGAATCTTTACGGATAATATTGGCACGAAGACCATCCCAATGTAGCGCATCAACGCCAATGCCTTCGCCACGGATCATCGCCCAAAGAGGGATATTGGCTTCCAGCGATTTTGAATAGACTAAGGTATCTCCTTTAGTATCCTCCAAAAATAAACCATCAATTTGGAGATTGCCGTCGAAGGTAAGAAACAGGCGATCAATTTCGACTTTGGTATTAGTCTTATTGGAAACGTAAGATGTGGCTTTGTCGACAATGATGCCTTGACCCCACGGACTTCTAACAAATAAAATCAGCAGAAAAATGAACACGAGAAGGCTCAGAATAATTCTTCCGATTATTCTGAGGGCCCTATATTTTCTTTTTTTAGGTTTGATTTTATCGCTGTTGCTTTCTTCCAATAAGTATGATCTAGGGTTACAAATTTATCATATTAGCGGATGTGACGTGTCTCTAAACGCGATTATTAATAACTCTAATCTCAATATTGGGTAAAATTAACAACTATTGCCAGCTTTAATGGTCTTAAGTTAAAATTGTATTAATTCTACTACATCAGCAGTTTTCGTGCATTTACATAAACCAGCAAAGGATTCAATTACGATAGTTTAGTGGTCAAGTATTTTATTTGTTGCTGCCTTGACAGCTTTTTTTCTATATTCTTGTGTTCTGGTAAAATACACAAGTTATTTTAGGAAACTGGTCGGCTTCATACAGTGTCATTGATATGGTATTGATGCCTAAAAATTAATTGGTGTTTTACATTTATAGATGAAGACCTTCGGTTAGGTAGGGTCTTTTTTATCAGAAAATAATGGGATGATTGACTGGTTGCCGTAGAATGATTAAACTTTTGAAAAAGCTAAAAATCATTAATTCATAAATCCAGCTTATTGAGTAGTTTAGGATCAATATTCTGACGAATAAGTAGGGTGCTGTGGAAACAAAGAATAAAACTCGAAGAATAATGTATATTGTGCGAAATTAAAATACTTCTAATTGACTAAACAAACGGCACTCTTTTTTATTTTCCAATTCTATATTGCAATTGGCCTCTGCCAATCACTAACCGGAAAGGTTGTAGGCATCATGGATGGCGATAGTTTTAAACTCCTTACGCTTGATTCGACAGTAGTTAGAGTGCGATTGGCCAATATTGACTGCCCAGAAAAAAAGCAGCCTTTTTCTGCAAAGGCTACACAATTCACCGCCGATGCCATTTTCGGAAAAATGGTGACCATCAACATCCAGAAAACCGATCGCTATAGACGTTATATCAGCAACGTGATCTATAATGACTCTTTAAGCTTGTGCCATGAATTGGTTAAAAATGGCTTGGCTTGGCATTATGTAAAATACTCAAAGGATAAAACCTTACAGGAAATGGAAGATAAGGCCAAAGCTGCTAAAGTGGGACTCTGGCAAGATCCTCAGGCCATAGCACCTTGGGAGTGGCGTAGTTCTAAAAGGAAGAAAAAAGTGAAATCTGAATGAAACTATTTCGACTTTTCCTGTTTATCGGGGTAATGACATTTGTTTGTGAGCTCTCAGCGCAAACCGTTTACGTCACTAAAACTGGTAAGAAATATCATAAATCCAACTGCCATTACTTGAGAAGCTCCAAAACTGAAATCACTTTTGAAAAGGCGATAGATCTTCATTATACTGCCTGTTTAATATGCAAACCAACTGCCAATGTAAGATCGTTAGACATCAGATCTACATCGACAAAATCTACCACCACCCCAACCGTAAAAACTACCGTAAGCACCCAATGCACGGGAAAAACAAAAGCCGGAGCACGCTGTAAACGCATGACCAAAAGCGTAAATGGGCGCTGTTATCAACATTAAAGTCAATCTATTTTAAATTCGATAAATGTTAGTTTATTGTGACTATTAATGATTGCTTAGAACACTGAACACTGCCTGCCCGTCCATGATCTTAGCGGAGGCGGGAACTCATAGCTTGTCCACCGCATCCATCTGTTCTCTTCCTTTATTCGTCGCAATCACACTGATGATCAAAATCTGCAGGGCGTGATAAAACATTAACGGCAATAATATAATGCCCACGATACTCGTTTGACCAAATAAAGCTTCGGAGAAGACCGTGCCATGAACCAGCGATTTTTTGGTGCCACAAAACTGATTGGTGATTTGGTCAGCATGATTGAATTTTAATAATTTCCCAATCCAACCGGTTAAAAAATACACCAAGAAAAATAAAAATAGCACTAAGCCGACCATCGCCATCATTTCGAGTAGGCTGACGCTACTGAAAATATCGTCTTCAAAGGACTGTACAAAGCTTTTATAAATGATCAATAATATGATGGACTTATCAAACTTATTCAGGGTGCGTTTGTTTTTCTGTGCCCATGCACCAAGGAATCGTCTGAGCAACAATCCCAATATCAATGGAATGACAATCTCGGTAATCAGTTGGAAGTAAATTGTAGAAAAGTCGAATGTCACATCCGTTTGCTTAATAAACGGCATCATCCATAGAGGTGTCAGGATAATTCCGATAATCCCTGAGATGCTGGCATTAAAGATGGCGCCAGGCAAGTTGCCCTTTGCCATGGAGACCATGACCACCGACGAGGACACGGTAGAAGGTAGGGCTGCCATAAATAAGAAGGCCAACCAAAGCAATTCATAGGATGTGTCTTTTACCAACGGGAAAAAAGGTAAAATCAGCAGCGGAAAGAGCACAAAGGTTGAGGTTTGAACGGAGATGTGCAGTTTCCAGTTTTTAAGTCCGTTTCTAATGGCTTGAGAGCTCATGCTCAGACCATAAAAAAAGAAGATTAAGGAAATACCCAAACTGCTAATGAAATTCATCGGTACGGGGCTGTCAGAAGCGCCGAGTTGCGGAAAGAAATATGCAATGACAATACTAATGACAATGGCGATGACAAAAGTGTCTATTGGTGATTTTTTGAGCATTTAAGTCGTTGGGTTTAGTGCAAATATAAGGAGGATAGGCGTTATGAATGTGATAAAATATCAAAGATTCAGGACGTTTGATAGTGTTAGTAGCTCTTGGCGGTAATTGAATTTACTGAAGAAACACTGTTTATAAATTGTGATGCCCGAAATGCTCTCAATCAACAGCACCATTGTTGGTGTTTTCTACCAACAATCTTAATTACAAGCCTCCCATAAATCTCACCACTTCTTCCTCAAAAACATCCAACGGAATCCGATGCTCCAAGTCGTGCCTGATGTTGATTTTATAATCTTGTTCCTGCATTAATAAATCGCCCAAAAAGTGAAGCGTATCTTTAGGATTGACAACAGTGTCTTTTGAGCCTAATACAATAGAGATGTGGTCATTATTGGTCTCTGGTGTATCCGGTAGATTTTGTAGCACGCTTCTTTCGGCCAACGCGGGGTTGAATACCAACGCGGGTAATTGCAGTAATTTTGATAGATGATAGCCCGCAAATCCGCCCATACTACTGCCCATGACCAGATCAAATTTGGCATCTTTATATTGATCATGCAGCCATAAAATGCTATCTGCATTGTTTTCATAATCTATGGATGGCGCCTCAACATTGCCGTAGCGCTCTAAAATCTCTCGTTTTTCGGGGGTTAGGCTACCGTTAAGGCCGTGGATATATAGGATTTTCATGTTGTCAAGTATTTGTGCTCAAACTAAGAAATTTTTATGATTCTCATACTGAATTCTTAGTAGGTTTTTTGTTTTTAGACTGTATAATATAGGATGTGTGTTTCCTGATTCACTATCTTTGGAGTAAAGCTGGTTCTCATGACAAACCTTCACCGATTTAGATTCCCAAAGACAGTGGTATCTGTAATCACCGCACTGTATATCGGTTTAATATTAGCGACATATTTTGTGTACTACAAAGAGCCTTTTATAGACTGTGCCAAACGAATGTTGATTGCGCAATCTATTGCCTTGATTTTTCAAGTGGTGCTGAATTATGTCAATTTCCGTTCACCAAAAAAAATTGTTATTCTCGCCACATTATTTATTAGTGCAACTCTTTTTTCAGGCGTGCTTTCCACTTTTTTTAATTTGGAGTTAATGTGTCGATATTATGGATATTGATTCGGTCATTGTTGATGATAGACGCCATTTTTAGTGTTTTCTACCAACAATCCTTAAAGATAAAATAAAACACTAATCAAAAGCACCTTCAAAAATATAAAGGAATTTTAGTTTCCAATTTTAATATTTAGCCAACGTTCCAATGCTTTTGTGAGTTTTTCTCTCTCACTTGGTGTCATTTCTGTGATATTTGCCGTGCCATGATGTTTTCCTTTCATCATAAACCATAGGGCATCCACTTTATCAGATTTTGGCACAGCTGAAGCAGACCAAGTGTCTAAAGTTCCATAAATATGTATGATTTTATTGCCATGCTTAGGAAGCCAAGCATTAAGTCCTTTTAAAGCTTTATCGTTAAACGGAACCTTCATATGATTAGGTGTAAAAGCGGCATGCGGATTTTTATCGGTAGGTAATTCGTCCAAAAGTCCTTTGAATTTACTGGTGTCATAACCGTAATAACCAAATTCGTTGGCCGATTGATAATAATGGGAGGCATAGTCCGTCATGGTCTGATCACTAAAAAAGGTGATATCCGACACTTGGGTTAAGTATAAAAAGGAATCATAAGCAGAAGCGGTTTCATCAGGAATTGAATCACAGTCTGAGCCGTATTGCCAAAATGAAAACGGGTATTCCATCACTGAAAACTCAAAGGCTTTTTCGATGTTTTGATAGGTGAAACTCGCTTTGGCACCCACGCTGTAAGCTTTCATTAGCGGTAGAATCTCGTCTTTGTTTTCCAAAACATGTCTCTGGAATATTTCGATTTTCTTGCGACAATCTGCAGTTCCTACAGTATCTAAAAACTTATAAACGCGTTGCTCTTCAAACGACGTATTGATTGGTCCCACATAATTGACACTAACATCAACATCTTCAGGATAAAAATAGCGGTAAAATAAGGTCGTTGCACCTCCTTTGCTACGCCCTGTAGATACCCATTTTGTCGGGTATAAATTTCGGAAAAGAGTGTTGATGTGATGTAAATCGGCGGCAACTTGCTCTAAAGTCAAGTATTGATAATCGATTTCGGCGGGATTGCTTTTTCCAAAATAGCGATGCTCAATCCTGAGCTGGTTAGCATCGATAAAATGCGTTAATTCATCAACCCTATTTCTGATAGCAGTGTATCCTTCCGTGATCATCACTGTGGGCAGCTTAAAATCTTTGTGTGACAAATAAGCTCTTTGATAAAAATAGCCTTTGGAAGGGTCTTTATGATCAAGAGGCTGTTTAATCTTTAATTCATAAGCCGCTTCATAATTATCGGGAGTTTCAATTTTTGTGAAAATAACATCGGGCAATTCGTAAAGGAGTTGTTCCAGTGTCTCTGATTGCGCATTTAAAAAAGATGATAATCCGAAGATTAAAAGCACAGTGCATATTGATTTTTTCATAAGTACTTTGAAATAGAGTAAAGATGTGTTTTGGTAAAATTAAGAACTACTCGGAGAAAACGGGCTCAAAATTTTAAATATGTCTAAAATTTCAAGCTATTGTCATGAATCCATTGGATTTATACGGTTATTGATATTTGGTTCGACCCCGCTGGGGTCGAAGGTAGTTTTGATTTTATTACAAAGATTCCATCTCTACGAGATTTGTTTGTGATCGGACGAAGATGGTTTTTTATATCCTTTACTTGATAGGTTGTTTCTATTCAGGTCGTTATTGTTTTTTTTGCCAACAATAGGTTACAAAACAAATCAAAACCATTATAAATTCCCGCGGCTGAAATAGCCGATATCCTGAATCGGTAGGATTCAAATGTTTATAAAATGTTTCAAGCTATTGTTATGAATTCAGAGGCCTCATACGTGTGTTGATATTTTGATCAACCCTGCTGAGGTCGCAGGTAATTTTTATTTTGTTACAATGATTCCGTCTCTACGAGATTTGTTTGTGATCGGACGAAGATGGTTTTTTTGCCAACAATAGCTTACAAAACAAATCAAAACCACTATAAATCCCCGCAGCTGAAATTGCCGATATCCTGAATCCGTAGGATTCAAACGTTTATAGAATCTAGCATGTAGATTGATCCCGACCCCAGCGGGGTCGAACCTATGATTGAGACCTTTCAGGTTTTTAAAACCTGAAAGGTCTTTAATCACGCATTACGCTTCAATTTCGGTGGCTATCGGGATTCGGCTTCCTTCCTGTCCGGCAGGCGGGCATCCTTCTTCGGCTTATTCACCCACCAATACAATGGCGGAATTATAAGTGGCGCAAACACTAAGGTACTCGTCAATCCACCAATAATCACTGTTGCCAACGGTCTTTGAACATCCGAACCGATGCCGCTTGAGGTGGCTGCCGGTACCAGTCCGAAAATAGCCAAAACAAGAATGGTCAATACCGCTCTTAGTTGTTCCTTTGAGGTTGCTGTAATCATGGTTTTGCTCAAGGGTTCATTTGCGGAGGCTCTATTTAATGCGGAGACCAATAAAACGGCCGCCATCACAGAAATACCCAAAATAGAAACAAATCCAACCCCAGCAGAGACGTTAAAATAATAGCCTCTAAGCAGCAAGGCAATGACGCCTCCCGCCAAAGCAAATAGAATACAGCTGGCCGTGATTAAAGTGTGTCCGAAGTTTTTATACAACATAAATAAAAAGGCAATCACCAGAACTAAGGTCAGCGGAATGGTAAATGCCAGCTGCTTTCCGGCACGTTCCAAGTTTTCATACTGTCCGCCATAAACAATCTCATAACCTTTAGGGATATCTATTTGTGTCTCAATTTTATCCTGTAACTCTTTCACATAGCCGCCTTGATCCCTGCCTTGGATATTGGCACGTACCGTCACCATACGTTTATTATTAAGACGGTAAATGTTGGTTTGTCCGTCCTCGTAACCAATATCTGCCAATTGATCCATCGGGATCAATACGCCAGTAGCTGAAGGAATCAACAAGGTTTTTAAGTCATTAATGTTCTCTCTGTATTCTGGAAGATAGCGCACCACAATATCATAGCGTTTGGCACCATCATACAAGACAGAGATTTCTTTACCACCAATGGCGGCTTCAATCATATCTTGAATATCCGCTACGTTAATTCCATAACGTGCCGCCTGCTCCCGATTGATATTAATGACCAATTGGTCTTGAGTGTTTTCTTGCTCAATGTTTACTCCTTCACTTCCTTCCATTCCACGCATAATTTCCGAAATGAGTTCAGCCTTTTCGCGCATCATGATCAGATCATCACCAACAATGGAGACGGCTAAATCGGCAGCACTACCCGTTACAATTTCCATCACCTGGTCAATAATAGGTTGTCCGGAAGCAAAGGCAACCCCTGGGAATTCATGTTCCAGATCGCTGCGCATTTTTTGCACCAATTCGTTTTTTGAAAGCGTATCACTCCAAGTAGAATAATCCTTTAAGCCAACTAATACCTCGTTTCTATTGGCTGGAAACGGATCCGTACCATCGTCGTTACGTCCGGTTTGTGTAATGACATAGGATACTTGGGGGAATTTGGAAATCACCTCTCTGATTTTAGGTGCGTATTTCGCATTTTCTGCAATGGTGATTCCTGCTGGGAAGTTGGCTTGCAGAAAAATCGACCCTTCATCTAATTCCGGTAAAAATTCCGAGCCTAACTTCGTTCCAAAAGAAATCAAAACCAGTACAATGGCAAACCCAATGACCACGGTTTTTTTGTAATGTGATGTAAAAACGTTCAAAACCTTGACATACTGTTTTTCTAAAAATGTGAGGACAAAGTTTTTAGGTTCTTTGAATTTTTTGTCGGGTTGCGACATGGTTTTGCTGTACACATACGAAATGACCACAGGAATGAAGGTCAGTGCTGCCAACATCGATCCTAAAACGGCAAACGATAGCGTTAATGCCATTGGCGAAAACAGTTTGCCTTCTACACGGGTCATTAATAAAATCGGTAGATATGCCAAAATAATAATCGTTACTGAGAAAAAGATTTCACGACCAACTTCCTGGGCAGACAATAGGGTAATTCTAACAATGCCACTTTTGCGTTCTTCAGGGGTTGAGGTGCGGTATTTCCGAATGAGATGTTCGGTCATGACCACGGCGCCATCCACAATAATTCCGAAATCAATGGCGCCCAACGAGAGGAGGTTGGCTGGAATGCCTGTGAATCGCATAATGATAAAAGCGAATAACATCGAAAATGGAATGGTCAAGGCCACAACTAAAGCACTTCGGACACTTCCCAAAAAGAAAATTAGGATGATGACCACAATACTCACGCCTTCAAACAAGGTCCATCCCACAGTATTTAACGAGTGATCAATTAAAAATCCACGATCATATAGCGTTCGGATGGTCACGTCTTGCGGAAGTTCGTTGGCTTGTAAATCGGCAATGCGCTGTTTGAGTTCTACCAGGACTTCACTCGGGTTTTCAAATTTCCGAAGTAAAATAATACCTTCTACGCCATTGTAGACCTCGATATTTTCGTCAGGTACCGAATAACCTAAAACACCACTCGGTGGCGGAGGTGCAATTTCTACACTCGCCACATCACGTATAAATATCGGTACGCCATTAACCGCTTTTAAGACGATATTCTCAATGTCTTTTTCGCCTTTTATGGCACCCAAACCGCGTACGGCAAAACCCTGACCGCCGCGTTCCATGATATTGCCTCCTGTGTTATGGTTGTTGGCAACCACAGCCTCTTCAATATCAGAAAACGACAGATCGTATTTGCGGAGTTTGTCAGGATCAATAAGAATATGGAACTGTTTTAACGGACCTCCAAAGGTGGTAATATCGGCAACGCCATTGGTTTGTAGTAAATACGGTTCAATGACCCAATCTTGTAAATCCCTTAACTCCGTAGGCGAATAGCTTGGCGGTGCTTCTACCACGTATCTAAAAATCTCACCCACAGCGGTGGAAAGTGGCGCCAATTCGGAGATAACGCCATCTGGTAATTCGGCGCTTGCGAGGCGCTCCATCACTTGTTGACGTGCAAAATAATCGTCCGTATCATCCTTAAATGTCAGTTGAACCACAGAAAGTCCAAAAATGGTTCGGCTTCTTCGGTCAATGACATTAGGTACGTCTTGCAGTACCCGCTCTAAAGGAATGGTGACTTGCTGCTCCACTTCTTCGGCAGCGCGACCTTGGTATTGCGCCACCACAATCACGTTGGTATCGGCAATATCCGGATAGGCTTCAATTTTAAGTTCAGTAAAGCTATAATACCCGATGGCCATGATCAGTAGACTTAAAACGACTACCAGAGGGCGGTTTTTATGTGAAAATATGAGGAGATTTTTAATCACAGGAAAAATGATTTAAAAATTAAATGTTTTATTTGGAGGAGGTAAAGATGATCTACCAGAGATCGACCCGGTGGGTGATGATGAATCCGCCGCGATACTGTTCTCTTAGAACGCTTAATGTTGTTTTTACTTTTTCTTCAGAATCAACAAAGGTGATCAGCATGGATGCTTCATCAAAGGAAAATAGTCGGGAAGGTTGTTTCAATCGATGATGTCTGCCGAAACCCGAATATCCCATCACGGAAGTTGCACCTGCAATCCCATTGTCTATGAGTAAATTCATAATAAACTCATGTAAAGGCTTGACGCCTTTGAGTTCGTCTTTATCGATGAAAATTTGTGCTTGTAACATGACATAATGTTTTAATCTTAACTTGATTATTTACTTTATAGGGTTTCGACTGCGCTCAACCTGACATTCGACTTACTGAGAAAGCTAACTTCATTCAAAATGTATGTTGAATAGGTTAATGCTCGACTTGACCTAAGAATTTTAATATCCGAACGATAAACCTTTGAGCTGTAAAACGCCTTCAATGGCAACTTCATCATCGGCAGAAATGCCATCAAAAATGATAATCCGATCGCCAATATGTTGACCGATTTTTACTTCTTTACGCTCAAATTCGTTTTCGGAAGTTTTTATAAATACATAATGCTTGCCCTGGACCGTGACCAGTGCATTCTTGTTGACACTAACATTATGGTCATCGCTCAGATCAAAACTCACATTGGCAAACATGCCTGATTTCAGTTTTTTAGAGGAATTATTGACGATAATTCGCGCTTTGACCATGCGTGTGCTATGATCGACAACGTCGGCAATGGCATCCACTTTTCCAGTGAATTCGATATTCGGGAAGGCATTGAATCGAATATCACACGTATCACCTTCTTTAATATTTCCGATTTGATTTTCTGGAATATCACAAATCAGGAATGCCGTTCCCGCCTTTGCTTTTCGCAAGACATCAGGTGAAAATCCTTCGGAAATCAATTTGGATTCGTGTTCGGTCAGGGCTGCTTTCTCATTGGAAAGTGCGCTTTGCTCCATGGTCAAAGCACTTTCAGCATCCATCAGATCTTGACCTGTTGCGACGCCGTGAGCATTCAAATCTTTTGTCCGTTCCAATTCCAACTGACGCTGCTTGAGGTTGACGTTGGCAATTTGATTGATGCTGATCTGTAATTGATTCAGCTGTGTATAATGGCTCGATAGTTCAGGGTTTTCGAACAAAATCAGATGTCGTCCTGCACCTTCGCGTGATGGCAATACGGTGGCGGCGACGTTTGCCGGTGCCGTAAATTTTGCCGAAAGCGTATCGTTATTGAGATGCTCCGTCTTGAAAAACTCCAAGTGTGCAGCTTCTGGAAATTGAATGGTCGTCCCACCATTGGTGATAACGGGTGAGGCTCTATGGGTCGGTTCTGTTTTGGATTCGCTGCCACAGGAGGACAACAAGAGTAAAACAAAAGCGGTGAAAATTGCGTTCTTCATTATTGTGCTAATTGATTGATTAAACCTGCTACGTACAGCAGTTGTATGTGACTTTGACGGTATTGCTCTAAAACGTCGTTGTATTGTTCTTGCGTTTCCAGCCAACTGCTTTGGGCTTCCAGGAAATCGACGATGCTGGTGCCTCCTCGGAGGTAGGCGTACTTTATATTATCTAAAATGGTTTGTGATTGCTCCAAAACCGATTGATAATTTTCTATATTTTGTAGCTGAACTCGATGACTTTCATAAGCCGTGGTGATTTCAGTTTGAAGTTGGGTCTGCAAGGTGTGAAATTGCTGTTCAGCCTGATCTCTTTGGATAAGTGATTTTTTGACCTCACCTTGATTCCGATCAAAAAACGGTAAATCGATGGACGCGGCAAATCCGAAATGAGGTACTTTGTTTTGTGCGTTATAAATCACGCCAATTTCAGGTTGTGGATAGGCCATGCTTTTTTGCAGATGGATATTGCTTTCAGAAACTTCAATCATGGATTTGGCAGCTTGGATATCACTTCGAAACTCCATCGATTGCTCTAATAATTCGTTTAAGGAAGTCAGTCCGTATCTACCTAAATCTTCCGAGGTATCAATTTGGATAGTATCTTGGATACCCATAATAAACTGAAGCTCCTTTTTACGATTGGCCAATTCTTGATGCTCTGTAGCGTATTGTAAGGCATATTGTTTGGCTAATAATTCCGTTCGAAAAACGTCTGTTTGGGTGATGACTTGATTTCTGAACCGATGTTGATTCGTGATCACCAAACTGTCAATATTATCTTTTGCAGATTTTATAAGTTCCAGTTGTTTCTGTGCGGTCCAGACGTCGTTCCATTTTTGGGCCACTTCAAAAAGCACGGCACTTTCTATTTCGGTGTATTCCTTTTGTGATAATTGGGCGCTTTTCTGAGCGACCTCAATTTTGTTTTGACGCTGACCCATAATTTGGAAGGTCTTGGATAATTGCCAAAGCACCTCACGGTTTTCAGGATGGCCCCAATTCGTGCTATTTTCAAAATCTGACGAATTGGCAATCTGAATGGTTTCATTGCTCAATACAAGATTCGGCCGCAACTCAGCACTTAGGATATCACTTTCGGCAATAGCTACATTATAGTGCTCAGATTTCAAAATAGGATTGTTGAGCCTTGCCGTTTTTAAGACCTTTTCCAAAGTATATGGTGTTTGCGCATGTAGAGACTGTAATCCTCCGACAACGATAGCTAAATAGAGAAATATTTTAAAAATGAAGGTCATGTCAGCTTTTTAGTGAATTCTTTTTCGGTTTGCATAGAATTACAAATATTGACCTCATTTCTCTATTTATCAGTTAGAGAACTCATAGAAAATTATTAGAATTTCATTAGAAAAATTATTTGTGAAATTTAAAGGGGAGCTGGTAAGGCCGACCAAAGAATTAATTATATATGAGTTGAGGCTCACATTTCATTTGTATTAAAACTTTATGCTGTGTATCAAAAGATACCGTCTTAGTCAAGGCGTCTTTTTATCTTTAACCTAAAGTATAAAAACATTTAAATTGGAAAGCCATGAAAAAAGTAATTCACTGCCGCGATGTCGGATTTGATTGTGATGGAATCATCACAGCCAGAACAGAAGAGGAAGCATTAACATTAGCCGCTGAACACGCGAATAAAGTTCATGGCGTAACTAAAGTGACTCCAGAAATTGCATCTAAAATAAAGAGCGTCATGCGGGATGAGTAAGAGAAAAGGGAATATTGGTTTTATAAAAGATGGTTTCTGAAATTGACCTTTAATTGGATGGAGGGCTAAGAAATGTGACTTTGAGTGATTAGAATTTAATATTAAAGTTATTTTTTATTAGCTATAAGATCTATTTCTTTTAGCCAACAATGATTATTTGTTGACTAAAATTAAATATTGACGTATCTTGTTAATGATATTTAACCTCATACTCATATGAAACTGGATGACCTTCCACTTGAAGAGGAACTTAAAACTGAAATTGGTTCAACTTGCCGAACGATTATAGTTGAAAAAAGCGCAGTTTTAGCTGAATCTGGTAAATATATGAAGGTAATTCCATTAGTTTTGGATGGTTCAATCAGGGTTTACCGAAACGATTATGATTTGGATCGGGAAATTCTGTTGTATTATATTGCTTCAGGACAAACGTGTATGATGTCTTTGGTGGCAAGTTTTTCAGATATGAAAAGTCAAGTCCATGCAATTGCTGAGCGCAAATCTGAATTACTCTTGGTTCCCACAACGAAAGTCCGCGAATGGCAAATCAATTATCCCAAATGGAATGATTTTATTATTCATACGTTTCTAAATCGCTATACCGAATTGCTCAATACTATTAATGATCTCAGTTTTAAGAATATTGATGAACGGCTGTATAACTACCTTATTCAATATCACCACAGACAAGGTGATGATAAAGTGTCTCTAACCCACAAGAAATTGGCGAATGAATTAGGAACAACCAGAGTGGTAATTTCAAGATTGTTGAAGGATCTTGAAAAAAAGAATGTGGTTGAATTGCGTCGGGGCGAGATAATTCTGAAAGGTCAATGAGATTTTAGCCTTCTTTTAAAGTTGGGAGGTTGACGTGGAAATCCGTTTTAATCCCCACCTCAGAAGTCGCATAAATCGTCCCTTTATGCAGTGAGATTATTTTCTGCGTCAACGGTAACCCAATCCCGTTGCCATCGGCAAATTTCTGATTGTCACCACGATAAAATGGTTTGAAGATGTTTTTTAGATCAATTTCTGAAATCCCAATCCCACGATCTGAAAATTTCAATTGGATGCTATCGCTTTTAAAGAGAATGGATGCTTTTGAATGCTGATTATCCGAGAATTTACAACCATTTTCAAAGAGATTGGTAAAAGCGACTTTTAAGAGATATTCATTCCCGTAGATGGAAATTTGATCATCGTTTTCAAAATCATTTTCAAAGTGAATGTCAATTTTATAATGAGGATTGGCTTGTTGCACTTGCTGCCTGGCATCCAATAAAACCTCGTCAATGCGTACCGATTTAAAAGAGATTTCAGAAGGGTCGTAACTTGCTTTCGCCATATCCAAAAGACTATTGGAAAGCCGCACAATTTTTTTTGCATCTTTTAAGCTGTTCTGGATGGCGAGTTTATAAGCATCACTATTTCTCTCTTTTCCGAGAGATAGTTCCAACTCAGTAATTATTGCCGCTAAGGGCGTTCGGAGTTCATGTGAAATGTTCGATACAAAATGTTTCTGGGCCTCAAAGGACTGTTCCAACCGATCCAACATCGCATTAAAGGTTTGTGCGAGTTCGGATAATTCATCTTTATTGTCTTTGGAAGGTAGGCGTAAATCCAAATTTGTCGCGGTGATTTCTTGTGCTTTTTCGGTCATTTTACTGATTGGCTCAAGCGCTTTTTTTGAAAAGAAAACCCCAGCGATATAAATAAAAACAATGGAAATAACGAAAACATAAATGCTGGTTTTAAGTAAGTTGTTCAACTTGTTATATCCGTATTGGTCATACGAAGTAGCGGTAATTATATAGGTTTGATCTTCAAACTCAAATCGCATTCCCACCACTTGCCAGCCTTCTTGGTAAAACTTTATTTCACCTTTTTTGTATATGTCGTCAATCATCGGTTTAGTTTCCTTGACAAAATCGATATCCACGGCATCATGGTACAACAAATTGAAATCCTGATCGTAGATGGCCACTTCAACTTCGTTTAAAACTTGGCGGTTACTGCGGTAGATATCCTGTAGGGTCTGTGGGTTAACTTTAGCATTAAAAACCAAGTTGGCTTTAGTGATGGCTTCTTTTTTAAGCAAAGCATAGAATTCACGTTCGCGACTTTCTTGGGTGGAAAAATAAATCACAGCTGCAAAGGCCAATAGAATGGTGGCAGTAATTACTGTAAATAATAAGGCGAGTCGTGTTCTGGTTTTCAAAATAGGGATTAAAAATTAAAAGTGTTTATTAGTCTCATTTAGAATTAAACTTATTTATTTAGTGTATACCGCCCAATTCTGGAAAAGTTTTAGACACCTTCCGATATCAATCGGGATCACGGATTGTCATGGATTTCTTCCTAAAAGTTTTGAAAAAATAGGTCGCGATCCATTTCACGAATTAAACAGACTTTCAGCCTGTTTTAAAAAAATCAACTGTCTTCCCGTTTCATCACGAAACCCATTCCGGATTTGGTGTGTATGAGTTTGTGTTCAAATTCCCGGTCTATTTTCCTGCGTAAATAATTGATATAGACATCGATAAAGTTGGTGCCGGTATCAAAATGCGTATCCCAGACTTTTTCGGCAATTTCAGTTCGCGAGAGCACGCGCTCAGGATTTTTAAGCATATATTCTAACAGCTTAAATTCTTTCGGTGTTAAGCTGATATCCTGTCCGTTGCGCTTGACCATTTTTGTATGCAAATTCATTTCGAGATCGGCATAATTGAGAACGGTGACAGAACTGTTATTGCTGTTTGTCCGTCTGTTCAGCAACGCTCGGATCCGTGCTATGAGTTCGCGCATTTCAAAGGGTTTGACCAGATAATCATCCGCACCAGCATCAAAGCCATCCACTTTATCATCGGTGGTGCCTAAAGCAGTCAGCATGATGATGGGTATATTGGGTTTGGATTGTCTAAGAGATTTACACAAATCAATACCGTCCATTTTTGGCAGGATGATATCGGTGATGATGAGATCGTAATCATTTTGTAGCGCAAGTTTTTTACCAGAGACGCCATCATACGCCAATGTCGGGGTAAAGCCGTGCTCTTCCAACCCTCTTTGTAAAAGTTCAGCGACCCGCAAATCGTCCTCAATAATTAAAATCCTCATAGATGCAAATTTACAAATTCATTGGCGCTTTTACATGGGAACAAAATAATACTTATTTGATTGTAGTCATAGCATTTTATCGTCTCAAAAAATCAAAATTCTTTAAAGTGTTTCCTAAAAAGTTAAGTAGGTTTGCTGAGGTTTAAATCGGATGCGGTTTTTATTCTCAACCTTTATCTTTTAATGAAACAAAACAATTATCTCTATATCATCAAATTGGCAATCCCAATCATCATTGCCAATGCCTCCGTGCCACTATTGGGATTGGTAGATACCGCTGCGATAGGCCAAACCGCCTCGGCTTCCGATTTGGGTGCCATTGCTCTCGCCGCTCTGATTTTTAGTTTTGTGTATTGGGGATTTGGTTTTCTAAGAATGGGTACCACCGGCTTTATCGCTCAAGCCTCGGGCGCCGAAGACAAAAATGAGCTCCACGCTTTGGTGTTCCGATCTATATTTCTTGGGGCAACCATTGGTTTGGTATTGGTTGTATTACAAAAGTTAATTGGCGAGCTGTCGGTTTATTTATTGAGTGCGAGTGATGAAATCAAAAATTTAGTTAAAGATTATTTTTACATCCGAATTTTGGGTGCACCGGCAACATTGATTACCTTCTCACTATTGGGCACGCTCATCGGCATGGGATGGACCAAACGTTTGCTTTGGGTGCAACTGTTTTTGAACGGTTTAAATATTGCGTTTAATGTCACTTTTGTCGTCGGATTTGGAATGGGGGTGAAGGGTATTGCCCTCGGAACCGTTTTGGCAGAATGGTTGACCTTGTTTTTTGCGGGATATATATTGTTTAAAAGACTCGAACTTAACCGACCGTGGGAGCGAATTCAAGAATTGAAGACACAAATTTTTGATATGCCCAAGCTTATAGCCTTGTTTAAGGTCAATTCGGATATCATGATTCGCACCTTGGCCTTGTTGAGTGGCTTTGCTTGGTTTGCCAATGAAGGCGCAAAGTTTGGAGATCATACGCTTGCCGCCAATCACGTGTTGTTGCAGTTTGTGACCTTATCGGCGTTTTTCTTGGATGGCTATGCCCATGTAGTGGAAATGCTGGCTGGGAAAGCTTTTGGAGCTAAGAACAAATCACTTTTTATGCTTCAGGTCAAACAATCGACGGTGTTGGCTGGAGCTACTGCGGTGGTGCTTGCCCTGCTTGTTTATATAAGTGGGAATACCATCATTCCCTTACTGACCAAAGATCTTCAAGTGCAAACCATAGCTTCCAATTATAAGAACTATGCGGTGTTTTATATTTTGTTTTCTTTTATAGCTTTCCAGTTGGATGGCGTTTTTATCGGGGTAACCCGAAGTAAGGAAATGCGAAATGCGACCTTGTTGTCCATGGTGGCATTTATTGGTTTAGGAATGCTATTGGTGCATTATTACGGAAATACAGGATTGTGGCTGTCGTTCATTTTTTATGTGGTGGTAAGAGGTTTTGCACTCGGGCTTTATTATCCTGGGATTTTGAGGATGTTGGAGGTGAAGTAAATATGTAATTAGAGACGCAATGCATTGCGTCTCCACTAAAATAATGTAGTGTGTCTCTGTCAATAAAAACCAAGAAACCCGAACAAATGTCCGTCCCGATCCTTCGGGATTGATAGTGGTGCCTCCAGCACCGAAGCGTCGGAGGAACCAGGGGACATCTTATCGTACATTGCGAGAAACAGGAATCAATTAAAAACCTGCTAAAACCAAAAAACCCGAACTAATGTCCGTCCCGATACTTGGGGATTGATGGTGGTGCCTCCAGCTCCGAAGCGTCAGAGGAACCAGGGGCCATCTTATCATACATTGCGCGAAACAGGAATCAATTAAAAACCAATAAAAACCAAAAAACTCGAACAATTGTTCTTCCCGATCCTTCGGGATTGATGGTGGTGCCTCCAGTTCCGAAGCGTCGGAGGAACCATGGGGCATCTTATCGTACATTGCGCGAAAAAGGAATCAATTAAAAACCAAAAAACCCGAACGAATGTCCGTCCCGACCCTTCGAGATTGATGGTGG
>NZ_JALKAU010000042.1:0-32767 GCF_023015735.1 Gelidibacter sp. F63206 | reverse complement strand
ATATACGGCTCCATAGTACGGATTCTGATCATGAAAGTATTCCAATTGATAGCATACAAGAACTTACTGAAGAGCAAAAATTGTTAAGGCATTTTTTCAATCAATTAGGAAAAAGTTGCCAGCAGATGTTAACATTAAGCTTTTACAGAGGACTAACCAATGAAGAAATAGCAACACAACATGGTTATGAAAGTGAAGCCGTAGTGCGAAGTCAAAAATCGCGTTGCCTGAAAACATTGAAAAACCTGATCAAAACATCCCCAAGATGACGATTAACGAAACACTAATAGAAAAATATTTTTCCAAAAACTTGACAGAAGTAGAGCTTCTGGAATTCAATAAACTCTATAAAACTGATGAGAATTTTAAACAAGAAGTCGATTTTCTGAAAAATGTACAGGCGGTTGCTGAAACCGAAGACGATATACTTTTCAGAAGCCAATTGGCTGCTTACGAAACAGAGATTTCGCCAAAGAAGGTCGTTTCTAAATCCAAGTGGTTAAAACCCATCTCAGCCATAGCAGCAATCTTCATTATTGCTATAAGCATTAGTTTTTTCATGAACAAAGGCATCAATAATGACCGCTTATTCACTTCTTATTTTGAACCTTCAAAAAATGTGAGCGCCCCGATTGTACGTTCTGAAACAAATGACCAATTGGTCAACGAGGCTTTTATCACTTATAATGAAGCCAATTATGAAAATGCAATAGCACTATTTGAACAGGCTTTTGACAGCACAAAAAATTCAGAGTTGTTATTTTATAAAGGAAATTCGCTTTTGGCTTTAGATAAAACAAAAGAAGCGATTGAAGTTTTCAAGACCCACCTCACCTATTCTGACGCCTTGACCAACAGAACGCATTGGTACTTGGCATTGGCTTATCTAAAGTCCAACCAACTTGATAAAGCAAGGCAAGAGCTCATGATCTTTATTGATTCTGAAGAAAATTTCAAAAAAACTGAGGCTAAATCACTTCTTAAAAAATTGAAATAGTTTTTTTCTAAAAAACCCTAAAGCAAGAATCGGTAAAACGGATAGGTAAATCCAGTAATTTTGTTTTTCAACAAGTGCATCCGTATTGCCAGAAAGCACAAATCCTGACCAGTAATACGGATGTTTCAACAAATCGTCGTCGGTATATTTCAAATAATCTAATTTAGCATTTTTAAGCGCTTCGTCTTTGGTCTCGCCCAATTTTAAATGCTCATAAAAATAGGTCATGATTTTTGCGGTGGCTTCATCATCCACCTTCCAAAGACTTACGACAGTGCTTGGCACACCTGCGTAACTGAAGGCACGCGATAGGCTAATCACTCCTTCGCCATTTTCATAAAAACCGCTGCCCGTGTCGCAAGCGCTCAATACCGCCAAATCGGCATCTAAACTTTCATTATAAAGTTCCGAAATAAATAATTGGTTATCATTTTCTCCATAAAAATTTAAGGCTGAAAACTCTGGGTGCATTTCATCAATATGCGAATGCATTGCTAAATGCAGAATATTAAAATCACCAACGTTTTGAAGAAATTCTTTTTTTGAAGCATTGATATTACTCTTTCCTTCAAATATTTTAAGAATCGCATTAACCTCATCTGAAGCTCTCGGTAATTTACTTTGATTATTGGATGCAGAAAATGCACCTATCCGAATAGGTTGAAAATTTGAATTGGTGTTTTTTTGTTCTTGATACAATGGCAACGAAGACGAATAACTTACTGAAGGCATTTTTTCATCCATCAAAAGCGATTCAAATGGAAAGTAATTCAAGACGCCATCTGGGATTATAATTATTTTTTTATAAGGCTTAAAATCAATAGTGTCAAATAACAATTTCCGCATCGTACTAAAAGACGCTTCATAATCCGGAATTCTCCCTTTCAAAATCGCCAAACAGTTTTTTAAGGTGCTTAGAGCCTTTGATTTGTCTATTGGTGGTAATAAATCAATGCTATTTTTAGAAATTAAAAAGGCAAATAAATGCTGATCTGTAATGATATATTTTAAAATCAACTCATCATTTTTTAAGGAATTTTGAAGCGGTCCAACTTCAAAGTATTTAACATTTAAATCATAATAGGTTTTATTCTCGTGCTTAATGGAGTCCTGAACTTTGACTAAATCGTTTTTCAGCTCATAGATTTTCCGCTTCCATAGTGTTAGCTTTTCTTCAGAATTCCCATCAATCTTTAACACCGCATTCTGATAAAAATTTAGTTCTGCCTTTATGCTTTCTTCTATATTGATAAATTGATCCGAAACAACGACATCCTGCCGTTGCTTGTTAAATACAAACTTTGACAAGGTCAACTTGGAACCGTTGTTTTCGATAGTGTTTAAAATTTTGGATATTAATATTGGACTTGAATCCTGCATCAAGCCAACTCTCATCAAACGTTCATTAATATCATCATAAATTGTAAACAGGCGTTCATTATACCGTTGCCCCAAATACAATTGATTAAAAATCTTTGCTGCAAAAAAATAGCGATGGCTAGCTCTTGTCAGATATTCCTTAATGCTATCTCTCTCATAAAGTTGAAGATAAAAATCGCCCATAGTCAAAAAACCTTCAATAATTTCGAAAGAAACCAATGTTCCTGATTCTGAAGTTCCCACATATTCTACTTCATCATCGGAATCCTTCAATAGAGTATAAGCATCGTCAAAATAGGTTTTAGCTTTCTCATTATCATTTAATGCCTGTGCTGTTTCAGCGTTTAATATGGCCAGTTCAAACTTGTATTTGATTTCGTTAATTTCATTTAAACTATTTAATTCCGCCAACAAGAAATTAGCTTCAGAATATTTTTTAGCGTTTAACAACAATCGCATTTTATACAACAAATATTCATGAGGCTTGGTATAGTAAACATCTTGATATTGATGTTGGATATCAATGGCCCTATCCAAAACTCTCAGCGCCTCTTCAGGCTTCTCTCTTTCCAAAAAAGAGGCATAAAACTTTAATGTGGAACTTAATGTAAGTGTTTCAAAGTCGAATAGTTTTTTATCAGAATTAATAGTTTTCAAAATGTTATCTACATATAAAAGGGTTTTGGTGGTATCCTTTTTTCTGGAATAATGCAACATCAAATCATACCATTCGGACAATTTGCTTTTATAAATTTCTTCCTTGTTTCTGAAAAAGGAATTCGTTCCTCCATTTTTAGCCCGTGTTCTTAATTCATTTTTCTTTAAAATATAGGCTTCGGCTTTTTCAAAATCGCCATAATAGGAATACCAAAAAAACAAATTTCCATAACATACATATAGAAATTTTTCAACGCTTTCATCATTGAGATTTTCCCAAATACTCTGCGCTTTCAAAAGCGACTCCAGTTCCTTTGTTTTTAGGCCCAATTTCCTGTACTGAACGGAAATATTATTATAGGCAAGCGCAACATCGTGATTTTCTTCACCAATACTGTTCCGGTATAAATCTAATGAGATCTGATAATTTTCAACTGATTTAGAATAATCCCCCAATTGTCCGTAGATGTACCCAATATCATAAACCAAATCCACAAAATTTTTGTCAGAGTTGGTTAGCGTATCCTTCAAAAACTCATAACTCAATTTTGCTTGCTCCAAAGCGTGTTTCCAATTTCCTAAATAAGCCGTTTGGTGGAACACTCGACTTTGAACCTCATACTGAAAAATCCGATCTGGTCGTTCCATCTGCTGCAATAAATCTCTCGCATTTATAGCCGATTGAAGCGCACTGTCCAAATATTGTTGCTGCACTTTTTGAGTGATTATTTTGTCTGGTTGGTAGTAATTGTAGCTGTCAAATTCGTAGTCACAGGACTTGGCATGATGGTATTTTGCGTTAAGGTAGGCTCTGTAATCTTTTGAAGAATTATGGTTTTGCTTTAAGGCTTGTTTTCTAACTACAATGGCCTTTTTATAAGAACCTTCTTTGGTTAGCGAATCGGCAAGAATTGTCAAGCTGTCTTTTTTATAAATCGTTTGAGAATAACCAAGAGACAACCAAAGCGCAGATAGAAAAATGAAAATATAACACCTCATCAAAGCCTATTTAAACGTCTTAAATTTAAACAATTAACTCAATGAATTACAGATTTATCTTACTATTTTTCAAATTCATTTTTCGTCAATTTCCTATTAAGACCCCAAATGTGTGTCATTAAATGAACTGTCGCATTTCAGTCCATAGCCAAAAATCCTTTCATTAGCTGAGCGAGAAAACAAGATGGCTCCGGCAATTTGCAGGATATCTTAATACCCGCAAAACATATCAAGATGGCCATTACTTTAGGATGAAAAATATGACGTGTTTTAATAAATCTTGTCGTTTCCTTATTTAATTTTTAAGGGATTTGATGGTTCCTTTAATGTTCCAAATTCATTAGTCCCAACTCCTCCTAAAGCATTATCTAATGATAGATCTAAAGTAAATCTTCCAGGTGCCAAATGACTATTTTTAATTTTTTGTGACGAAAACGCCGTTTATATTCGCATCATTGGTGCCATCTGTTAAATTGATTGGTATGCCGTTTTTCCATATTCTTGCGTTCGATGGGTGAGGTTCATTATTTTTATTTCCTCCCACATACACATCGTTTCCTAAAACAAAACCAGAATTAAAAAATGAAAATTCATTTTCATCACTTATTGAAGTTTCTACCCCGTTTTTCCACATTTTTATAATTCTACTATCGCTTCTATATTCCTGACCAAATGCATAAACATCCCTGTTTGAAACAAAAACGGAGGTTGCTACTACATCATTTGATCCATTGGATAAATAAACAGGGTTACCATTTTTCCATATCCGAGCTTTATTTGAACCACTATAATCATATCCCGCAACATATACATCTTCTCCAGAAACGAAAACGGATGATGCCCCTGAATTAACCGCATCGTTAAGAATTAATTTTACATTATTCTTCCATAAAACAGCATATTCACTGTTGTTTATAATCTCATATCCCGCCACATACACATCGCCATTAGCCACAAACACCGAAGTTGCACCAGACTGATTTGTGCCATCTGTAAGGGAAGTTTTAATACCGTTTTTCCACAGGACAGCATGATGTTTATAATTTCTTACTTCAATTCCTGAAACAAACACATCATTGTTAACTACAAAAAGTGATTCTGCAGAATTGCTATTAGTCCCTTCAGACAATACACTTTTTACACCATTTTTCCATAATATGGGAACAAGTGACGTTTCAGTTTCTTCATTAATTAATACATAAACATCTGTTCCTATAACATAAATGGCTTTAGCATCAGCATTATTCGTTCCATCGGTTAATGGAGTGGCTACACCGTTTTTCCACATCTTAGCAATGCTATTTACACCATTGTACTCATGTCCCACTGCATACACATGGGTAACAGCTTCGGGTTTGTCTTGATCATCATCATCTTTACTGCACGAAAATGTGAAACAGATGAGTAGTAAAAATGTACTGAGTTTTAGTATAGTTTTCATTATCAATTGATTTTTAATTTTTAATATTTAAGTTTTTCAAGGTTTATAGTGAACTCTCAATGTTTATATAGCAATTCGGCCATGACATAACCGATAGTGGTTTTGTGATTTTTGTCGCTAAAGCTAATCAGGCTTTGATTTTTTTAAAAAGTTCATAATGTTTTAGATTCTGCATTCACCTTTAGTACCTTACAGAATTTAAAGGTTAACATTAGTTTCTAAGTATTTTTATATTATTTATCTTAGGTTTAATTATGACATACTAAATGGAAGAAAAACACATTAACTCTTTTATCCATGGAAAGCCTAAAGAGATCCAAGAACTCTACACAACCCATAAAGAGGCTTTTCTGAACTTTGGAATGAAGTACGGCTTAGACTATGACGATCTTATTGACATCTACCAAGAAGCTTTTATTGCCTTAAGAAAACATGCCATCAATGGCAAATTAGATAACGTAAAAAGTTCCTTAAAAACCTATCTATTTGGTATCGGAAAATTCATGATTTATGATTTATTAAAAGAGAAAAAGAAAACCACGACGTTAAACACAGATACCGTTTCAAAATATGCTCATATTGAACCAGTTGCTGTAGAATTCGAAAACGAAGAACTTACCATAGAACAACAATTATTGAGAACTCATTTTAACAAATTAGGAAAAAAATGCAAAGAATTGTTAACCTTATTCTATTATAGAGGACTAACTATCGATGATATTGTTGAATTAACAGAATATACAAGCGGAAGTGTGGTCAGAAGTCAAAAGTCAAGATGTTTAAAAAGCTTGAAGGAAATGATTAAATCCCAAAGGAATGAATAAAGACGAGTTAATAGAAAAGTATATTCAAAATAGGCTTTCGTTAGCCGAACAGCTTGAATTTGACACCTTGTTATCAAATGATGACGCCTTTAAAAAAGAGGTGGACTTACATATTAATATAAAGAAAGTCGCTCAACACGAAGACGATATTGCATTTAGAGAATTAGTAACTGGTTTCAAAACTAAAAAACCTCAAAAAAGAAGACTATTTAATACAAAATGGTTGGCTGCGGCAAGCATCGTTTTATTGTTAGGTTTATCCTATTTTTTTAATGTTAACAATCCCGCCAATACTAATGAGCTCTTTAACAATTACTTCGAACCTTACAGAAACGTTATTGAGCCTATAGAACGAGGAACAACAGAGCAAAATGAAAAAACAATGGCTTTTATGGCTTATGAAAAAGGAAATTATGACGAAGCAGTAAAGTTGTTTACAAATTTATATGCTTCCACTAAAGAGCCGTATTACTTATTCTATAAAGCAAATGCATTATTAAAGTTAGACAGAGCCGATGAGGCCTTACCTTTGTTAAAAGAACATCTTAAAACAAAAGATACTTTAACCGATAAAACACCGTGGTATATGGCATTGGCTTATTTAAAACTCGAAGATAAAGCAAATGCAAAAAAGTTATTGCAACAAGTGATTACAGAAGAAAAATTCAATAGTAAAGAAGCAATAAAATTATTAAAAGAGTTTGACTAATACCGATTATGATTTTAAATGTCGCACAAATACTCCTTAAAATCTGTTTCGGCATTATACTTCAAGGGAATAAACATGACATTAAAAAATTAAATTAGTACAACCTATAAATTAGCACTAAGGAATTGGTGTTTCTTTTGCCACTTATGCACGAATAAAATCAATAGTTTTTTTAAAATTAGTGTTGATCTTTTTTCACAGCCTATAATAAATTATTATTCAGTGCACCTGCTCCGTCCGACATACGGGTCCGTGCATCTTTTCATTTGAATAATTTTTTAGCTAATAATAAGATTATAATTAGTCCAACAATCCCAACGATTACCCATAATACATAATTGGTTGATGTTAGTGGTGATGTATTGCCAGAAATAATTATACCCGACCAATAATAAGGATGTTGCAACAACACATCGTCAGAATTTACAGTTAAGTACTTGATTTTAGCTTGTCTTAGCGCTTCTTTTTTATCGAGACCTTCGCTCAAATTTTTGTAAAAATCATGCATAATGTCCGAGGTGCTTTGGTCACTAATTTTCCATAAGGTGGTCACAATAGACGGTACACCGGCATAATTAAATGCCCTTGCTAAACTCAACATACCTTCACCTTTCTGAAGTGGTCCGAAGCCTGTTTCGCAAGCACTCAATGTGGCCATATCCGCATTAAACGTGTAATTGTAGATGTCTTTAACATAAAGCAAGTTCGAATTGGAGCTGTCCTTTGAAAATGCCAGATAGGAATAGTCTGGGTATTCATCATTTGCTGAAGCATGTGTTGCGAAATGAAGTAAATTATAGGAATGAACTTCATTTTCTAAATTAGAAATAGACGCTTCATTACTCTTAAAAACCTTCGAATTAAAATATTGGGCTATGTTTTCTGCTTCTATCGTATTAAACAAGAGTGGTCCCATATCAGCTCTTTCTTGTTCAACATTTCGGTTGTCCTTAAACGTTGGTGCAAATACCAATAAACGATTGCTTTTTACCTTTTTGACAGCTTGTTGTTTTTGATATAGCGTGGCTGAATTGGCATAACTCACGGCATGCGTGTGAATTAAAAAAGAGGCTTTATCGCTGTTTGAAGTATTTACTGCATCAAACGGTATATAGTATAAAACATCGTCTGGCAAAATTATCAAATCAGAAGCATGGGTTTTGAGCAGGCCTGGTTCTAAAATAGTTTTATAAATGCTATAGCTATCCTCGTAAATTGAATTATCGCTAATATCAAGTTTAGAACTTTTTCTATATAGATTTTTTATGGACGTCTTAATTTCATCATTAAATAAAAGCCTTAAAAACTCCTTTTTTTGCCTATCTATCACTATTAAGAATAGATGCTCATCAGCGCTCAAAAAACTCAAAAGTGCCTGATTATACCCTAACTGCTGTTGCACCTTATCAAGAGAAGTCACGTCAGAATTATATTTCATTGCATAATAAGTAGCATAGTCCTTTTCTATTTCCCCAATATAATTATAGTAATTGTTTTTTATAGTGCTCAACGAATCCGACAGCGATTGGATCTCATCGGGTGACGCTTTGAAAACCTGCTGTTCAAAATATGAAATAGAGGCCCGGAATTCATGCCCTTTTACGAGAACTTCATCGGGCACGTTTCCGTATTTTGTTGCTTCAGCATTGCGATGTGCTTCTAACAACGAAATGCTTTTGCTCTTTTCCATAAAGTGAAAAGCATCATCAATATAAATAGGATCCTTAGTTGTCTCGTATAGTTTATAAGCTACTGAAACAGCTGTTTGGAACGAGGGATAGGTTTCATTGATTAAAAACTGCTTGTCTAACTTGCTTTCAAATTCTGGTCGCAATACATCTAAGGTGCCAATGATGGTTTTAGAAGTATTATGGGCCATTTTTAAATAGTTGATCTCTTTTGCCTGGTCATGGGCGGTATTTAACGCTTCTAATTTCTCTCTTAAAATTTTGATGAATGCAGTTTTGTCATCTACTTTTAAAGGGTTGGGATTTGATTCAAAATCTTTAGAATTAAACGCGTTGTCAAATTGCATCAAAGCCAATTGGTAATACTGCAAGCTCTTGTTGATGTTACGCTGTGAGATATAGAGCTTCCCCAATCTGGCATAGACAATTGCGATGTCCTGATGCTTTTTGTTATTGTGCTTTTTTAAGGCCTTATCAAGGCTATTGCTATAATAGGTCAAAGCTTTTTCATAATCTTTTAGTCCTAAATAACTATCACCATAAATTAGGTCAAACTCACTTGCATAGGGGTTTGCTTCATATTTATAACCCATTACTTCGTCCAATTTTTGCAGTGCCAAGTCATACCTACCCTGCTCGCTGTAGTTCTTGGCAATCAGCAAAAACGACGATAAAATATTATTTTTAAATCGAGGATTACTTTGCTTTTTTTTATAAAAAGTCAACACTTCCTCTGAGAGACGATTGGCGTCATTGAAGTTCTTGGTTGCGGTATACACTTGAGCAAGCAACTTCTTCGAATTATTGACATCCGATTCCCATTCAGCAATACTGTCTTTATATTTAGTTAGGTGCGCAATATCTCTTTTAAAAGAATAGGAAGCCAATTCGTACTTATTAGTGTGGTGGTAGATAAGCCCCAAAAAGCTATATAAACTTGACATCGTTGCTAAATCCATGGCGGTACGTTGTTCCACGGGAATAGCGTCTATTTTGTCAAATAACTCTTGAAAGTATGTTTTTGAATTCGCATATTGTTTGAGTTTGTAGTGATAATTTCCTTTATCAAATAGTAAATAGTCTTTATAAAATTGTAGCTCAGGAAAAGTAGATAACCGTTTATCTTCTAAAATAAACTTTTCTTCACGTTCGATATTTTTTTTATAATTTTCTAAATCTAAATAATTTCCGTTTGCATTGATCAAATAAAGAAAACTATTAAAAATGTAGGTTAAATCATTGCTTTTATCGGCTAAACGAATTGTCTTTTCATAATAGAAATAAGCACTATCTTTATTTGTATAATGATTTTCAACGGCTTTGTTAAATGCGTTTTCAATCTCTATTTCAGTGTTTTGAGAAGTGACTTTCTGAATAGAAAAAACGATTAAAATGAGGTATAAAACACTGTATTTCATAAAAAAGCTCTCGTGTAACAGAGAGCTTCAATATACGTAATTTTGGTTTATTTTTATTTAGAAATGGATATCGGAATTTCTGATTTAATCTTACCTAACTTTCCGGTGTTTGTAGTGATTTGTAAATACCCACTCCCTTCCAACTTGGTTTCGAAAAGCACGACCATCTGACCCTCGTCATTTTTTATTGTTTCGGTTTTTGTCTCCATGCTATTGTTTTTAAAATCTACGATTTCCATACGGAATTCCTTAAAACTTTCTTCAAGGATTATTCCCGCAATATTAGACAAATCTCTTTTTGGATCACAATTAGAAACATCCATACAACCTTTGGGTGGAAACTTGATTGGCATGTCTGGTAATTTTAATAAAAACTCCATAAGTCCATTCAACCTTCGTTCCTCCTTTTGAATCCTTTCTAACTTTTCAACCGCAGATTTTTCACCTTTTTCAATGGCAATTAAAATGTCTTCCTTTTCTTTTTTCAAGGTATTGATTTTGCTAACAGTACTGAGATAGTGTACTTCGCGTTCATACAAATACTCATTTGCTTCTTGTGTGCTTCTTTTAGATTTCAATTCGGATACCCCTATCTCAGGGACATCCATTTCATCTTGTGACGTACAAGTAAATATCATGAATAAACTAAGTACGAACGGGATTACAGTTATGTTTTTCATTTTTTATATTGTTTTATTTCTCTTTAGTCTTTCTACTTTTGAAAATGTTAACACTTTTCTTCTTAAGAATTATTTTCTGCGTGTACTATGAGCAACTGATCATCTCCTTGTAGTAAAAAAGCTTTTAGCTTGCCCTTTCCATAAGATTTTTTAGTTGTTATTTCGATTTAAATTTAAATCAGAAAGGAAAATAAACGATAGAACAATGTACAGTTTGCAGAAAAAACTGTATGGTTGGTAGTATTTCTGATTTATAAAAGCCAGAACCCGATACCTTATTCTTCACCAAGCTCAAATTATTGAAGCATTTTTATGATTTTTTAAGTTGTTCTGTAACCGTGCAATGGCTTGTTTATATGAGCCAAATTTGATTAGCGAATCGGCCAGAATTGTAAAAAAGCTATCTTTTTGATAAATGGTTTGGAAATAACCAAAGGATAAACAACATACAGATAGGGAAATAAAAACATGACATTACATCATAAGTCAGTTTAAGCTTCTTAAATTTAAACAATCAACTCAATGAAATACAGATTTACCCTCCTATTTTCAAGTTCAATTCCCGTCAATTTTCTTTAAAGGCCCTAAATGTGTATCATTAAATGAACTGTGGAATTTCAGTCCATACCCAAAAACCCGATCAAGTGCCGCATGTGAAAACAAGATAATCCCCACAAGTTGTAGAATATCATAGGTAAGATAAATACCCAAGAAATATATCAAAATGGCCAAACCTTTATGATGGCAGATATTATATGTCAGCGCACCAATTTTTGAATTGATGAGATATCCAAGCATCCCAATATCTGGCGTTAAGATGAGAATCAAAAACCACCACCAGGCAAAGTCCAATTGATTAAAAGCTAAAATTCCCAGCCCAAACATGGCCAACTCCTCCAATTTCAAAGTTATTTTCATATCACTCCATAAGTTTATATAAAATAGGTTTACTCGGCGTAGCATCATTCACAAAAGGAGCAATTTGCAAATTCAATAGATAACTGCCATCTTCTATTTTGTTCTTAACATAGATGAATTCTGTAATGGTGCAATCCATCCTTCTCTCGCCATCAAAATTCCAAAAGGCTTTATGCGAGAGCAGTTTTCCACCATCGTGTTCCCGATCCACACTTGGCAAATCTATCAACAAATGTTTGATGCCTCTTTCCCTAAGAAACACCATGGCCTCTTCGGTCAAATAGGCCCAATTAGTTTCAGAATAATGTCGACTTTTCTTGTTTTTTGTATTTGGTAGGGTACGAATGACCAATGCTTCAGGCGATTTACCTTGTAATAACATTTCTAATTGATGCTTGGAAATAACCGTATCCTTCATAAAGTTTTCTGGAGCGACAGAAATTAATTCCGCAGTAAAGAAAAACTGTTTTAAATTTTTATTAATGGAGTGGAATTCCTCTGTAATGTGGCCAATACACTCGGTATGTGTCCCATGGGCGTGTGGATTGAAATAAATATCGTTAAAATTGACCGAACCACCCGCTTTCACGTTTCCAATCCAATCGCGTGTTTTAACAGGTTCAATTTTAGGCTCACCAATATACCAGGCATTCACATTACTTTTAGAAGCACGCAATGGAATAGAAATATCAAGAGGTTCTGATAAATCTATCTCGTAAGTATTTGACTGGTACTGTATGGTTGCTTTCATCATTTTACTTGTATTTTAACTTTTTTTATCTCTTAGCCCTCTCAGGGTTTGGAACCCTGAGAGGGCTGGGCTTGAAACCCTCAGAGAGCTGGATTTGAAGCTCAGATAGGGTTTAAAATCACTCCAAAATTAAGGATTTAATATCTTCAAAATCTTGATTCCTGGAATGATATATTTGAAAGTTCGGCAAATCGTCAGACAGCTCAATGACATCATTTTTTAATATATAAGTTGGTTTAGAGGATAGGATTGAATGGTAAGAAGACCATTTATAATCTGGAATTGTATCCACTAATCGGTTATAAACAGGATTATTATGGATATAAAAAATCAATTTTATAAGGTACTCCTGAGAAGATACTAACTTTCTTCTGAAAGGTTCTTCAAACACACCTCCGGTTCGGTCATACTTTTTATTTGCAGCTTGTGTGTAAGCATTGAACAGATGTGAAAATTGCTTTGACGGATTAACTTTTTCTATGTTTATTCTAATGTTCGTAGAATAATTTAGTTGTTCTATCTTGATTTCATCAAGTTCTTTAATCCCTATTAAAAAATGAAAATGGTTTTTTAGTAAGCACCAACAATAAGTATCTGCTACAGGATAAATATACTTTAGGTAAAGTGAGAGAAAATATCTGTAATTTTCTTCGTCAAAGAAAATAGCATCACCATTGTTTCCCCTATTATAAATATGGTAATAATGACCGAATTCTATTTTATCTAATGACGCCATAATATTTGAAACTGTCCTTTAACTCTCTCAGGGTTTGAAACCCTGAGAGAGTTTCGAGATAGTTATCTTTAATTCAACATAAATAAATCAGAAGCAATACCATCACTCAAAAATTTACCTTTTTTTGTGACCAGCAATTTGCCATCCTCAAGATACAATAATTGTTCAATGATATGTTTTTGGGATTGCTCCAAAAGATAGATTTTATATTTTTCTCCGAATTCTTCTTCTATCTTTTCTAAGGAAACACCCCAAATGGTTCGTAATCCAGTCATCACATATTCATTGTATTTATCCGTGACAGATAGAGTTTCAGTTTCAATTGGAATAACGTTTTTCTGTAAAGAATTAATGTATTTAGAATTGTTCCGCACGTTCCATCCCCGATGTTTCCCATCAAAGGAATGTGCCGATGGCCCTATGCCCAAATACGGTTTACCTTGCCAATAGGCCGAATTGTTTCTGCTGAAATACCCAGGTTGTCCAAAATTGGAAAGTTCGTAATGTATAAAGCCCGCTCTTTCAAGCTTCTCAATCATGATATGAAATTGCTCTTGTGCCAAATCATCATCCACATTTTTAATAATGCCTTTTTTAATAAAACTAGCCAAAGCGGTTTTAGGCTCTACGGTCAATGCATAACTTGAAATATGGGGAATATTAAAAGCCAAGGCGGTGTCTATATTTTGAATCCAGCGTTCGTTGCTCATTCCCGGAATGCCGTAAATTAAGTCGATTGAAATATTATCGAAGTACTTTATGGCTTCTTCCAAACATTTTTTTGCTTCTTCTGAATTGTGTGCGCGATTCATCAGTTTCAAGTCTTCCTCAAAAAAGGATTGGATGCCTATGGAAAGTCGGTTGATACCGATGGTTTTGTAATCTTTAAAAATTGTTGGAGGAAGCCCTTCAACTGCGCTCAGTGCGACCGAATTACTACTAAGATCATCTGGATTGGCTTCTATCGTAATTTCTGGATTTTCAGAAATCTCATAGTTTTTGTAAACTTCATCGATCAAAAATCTTAACTCATCAATCGATAATAAACTTGGGGTGCCACCACCAAAATAGATGGTTTCTACTTTTTGGTTTTTGAATTCATCTTTTCGCAATACCAATTCTTTTGCCAAGGCATTAACCAATTCATCTTTTTTCTTTAATGAGGTCGAAAAATGGAAGTCGCAGTAGTGACAGGCTTGTTTGCAAAATGGGATGTGGATGTAGATGCCAGACATGATAACGATTTACGAATTACGAAAATAAAAAAGCTATTTCACAAAGGTGCACAAAGACCCACGAAGTTTCACAAAGGACTTAATAAGTTAAATAAAGACCACCACTTGAAAACTGAGACTGAGACGGCCAATGCTGATGGCCAACTGCCGAATGCCAACTGCCGACTGCCAACTGCCGACTGCCAACTACTTTTTCTTCGTTCTCAAGTCAATAATCGGATTATTTTTTGGACCTCCTTTTGTAGCCGGTGAACTGCTACTATTCTGCTTCACAAAAGCCGCCCAACCCGTATAACTTTTACCAATTTCAATCTTACCTGAATTATAAAAATGACAAACCGCAGCGGCCAATCCATCTGTGGCGTCGAGGTTTTTTGGTAATGTCTTTAGTCCCAATAAACTTTGAAGCATCTTGGCCACTTGTTCTTTGCTTGCATTTCCGTTACCGGTGATGGCCATTTTTATTTTTTTTGGAGAATATTCGGTAATCGGAATCTCCCTGCTTAAACCTGCTGCCATGGCGACGCCTTGCGCACGTCCCAACTTCAGCATACTTTGCACATTCTTTCCAAAAAAAGGCGCTTCAATAGCTATTTCATCCGGATGATGGGTATCAATGAGTTCAATAGTGCGTTCAAAAATGAGTTTGAGCTTAAGGTAGTGGTCATCGTATTTTTTGAGATCGAGTTCGTTTAATTGTAAAAATAACATGTTTTTCCCAACCACTTTTATAAGTCCAAAACCCATAATCGTAGTGCCGGGATCGATTCCTAAAATAATTTTTTCTTTTATCATTTAATAACAATAATGGCATCCGCTCAACGATATGGATACCCCAAAAGCAACATACGCTAAATCACCGTTAAATGAAAATCCGTCTGTGGCCACATTATATTTATCACTTCCCGAAAGAGAATAAGCATAGCCTCCATCAACAAAAATTGATACGGATCTGGACAATCTGTAATGCACTTCCAATCCGCCTAAAACATTCACATAGGTATAGGTATTATTTGCATATGCACCCAATGGCTTAGTCATACTTACTCCCGGACCTGCGTGGGCCACAACACCAATTGGCGGGGGTAAAAAGGCTAATAAATCTTTGAAATCATAAACCGCTTGAACATTGATTCGGGTATAATTCATTTTATATGGCAGCGATCCGTTATGCGCAGCAGCTCTATTATATCCCAAGTCAAGTTTCGCTCCTAACACATTAGAAAACATATGTTGTACCCCTAAATTAATGGTCGGAAAATTGACCTGCTTAGAATAATAGCCTTCAGCTCCTCCACGGTCAACGGGGTTGTTAAGCCCTAAAGCGAGCTGTAGTTTCCATTTTTCAACATCCTTTTGGGCCATGCTCAAAGAGCTGGTCAAAAGTGTTAAAAGTAAAAGCCAACTTAAGTTTTGTGTTTTTAAATAAAGCGTCATAAGCTAATTATCATTTAATTTGTGACTATGTTAACCGCGATCTCCCACAAAACTAAACAATTCTTACTTGTACTTATAAAATTAAGCCTTGTTGTTGCGGCATTTTACTTTATATACTCCAAATTATTTCAAAATAAGAATTTAAGTTTTGTCGAATTTATCCATAATCTGATCAATTATAGTTCTTTTTCAACGAATATTGTGGTTGTTTTAGTGTTTTTAAGTATTCTTAATTGGTTTTTTGAAATCAATAAATGGCAGGCTTTGGTAAGTTCCGTAACCGAAATTTCATGGATTGAAGCCAAATCACAAAGTTTGGGAGCACTTACCGCTTCGTTATTGACCCCAAACCGTATTGGTGATTATGGCGCAAAAGCAATGTATTACCTCCCTCAATATCGCAAAAAAATAATGTTTCTGAACTTACTCGGAAATTGTGCACAAATGGGCATCACTACTATTTTCGGAACGGTTGGATTGATATACTTTGCACATCACCATCAACCTCAATTAGACTATTACGGGATCCTAATTTGGCTTACTGGGATTGGAATCATAGGCTTTCTATCGATTTGGACCTTAAAAACGACGTGGTTGAATAAGCAGGCAAAAACACTTTATAGACTATTTGGTTTTTTGACGCGTATTTCTAATATAATTATCTTCAAAGTAGTTCTGTATTCTTTAGTGCGCTACCTAATTTTTTCCTTTCAGTTTTACTACCTCTTGGCCTTATTTGGGATTGATATGAGCTATTTTGAAGCCATGGCTGCCATTGCAAGCATGTATGTTTTATCGTCAATTATTCCTTCTATTTTCATTTTTGATGTGATTATTAAGGGTGGTGTTGCGGTGTATGTATTCGGACTTATTGGCGTTTCAGAGTCTATTGTGCTGTCCATCATCACCTTCATGTGGATTTTGAATTTTGTACTTCCAAGCATCATTGGCAGCTACCATGTGCTTAGGTTTAAACTTCCTAAAACCGCCTCATGATTATTATCTGCATTGGTATTACCTTAATTTACGTTATCCTCATCATGGGTTTCAGCTTGGGCTTTGACCGTATTAAAACTTTTGAGTTGGGCCAGATGAAACCACTAACACGTTTTAGCGTTATCATTCCGTTTAGGAATGAGGAAAAAATGCTTCCTGCACTTTTGGCATCTATTGCAGCTTTGAATTATCCAAAGGATTATTTCGAAATTATTTTTGTGGATGACGATTCTGAAGACCTATCAGTTCATTTGATCAATTCGATCTTGACCATTCCCGAAAGTACTCCAATGGACTTCAGGGTGATTAAAAATATAATAATTAGCAATTCACCAAAGAAAGATGCCATTAATTTGGCCATTTCAAAAGCTAAATATGATTGGATTGTAACGACAGATGCCGATTGTGTACTGCCAAAATATTGGTTGGAGAGCTTTGATGAATTCATTCAAGAACAACAGCCCGATTTCATTGTAGCACCAATAACTTACGCCAACTGCAAAGGATTTTTACATAACTTCCAACTTTTGGATGTTTTGAGTTTGCAAGGTGCAACCATTGGAGGTTTCGGCATAAAAAAACCATTTTTATGCAATGGCGCTAATTTGGCTTATAAAAAAGAACTTTTTAAAATACTGAACGGCTTTCAAGGTAATTCAGAAATTGCAAGTGGGGATGATGTGTTTTTACTTGAAAAGGCCACAGCCCAAAATGCCAGCAAGGTACATTATTTAAAATGCCAAGAGGCTATCGTTTACACTTCAGCATTAAACTCATGGGCCGATTTGATTCAACAACGCGTGCGTTGGGCGGCCAAATCGACTGTTTATAAAAATTATTTTGGAAGGCTCGTGGGGCTGATCGTTTTAAGTCAAAACGCGCTTTTGGTCGGCTTAATAGTGTTGTCTTTAACTGGTGTTTTAAAACCTCAGCCACTATTATATATTTTCATCATAAAATTCGGCATTGATCTTTCATTAATATCTAAAGCAACCCATTTCTTTAATCAAAGAATTCATTTAAAACATCTTTTATTATCTTCCCTTTGCTATCCTTTCTTTGGTGTTTATGTAACGCTTTTATCTGTATTTAAGGACTTTAGATGGAAAGAGAGAAGCTATAAAAAATAGTGCTACTATCATTTCTTTTTGTAGATTTACAATCATCCAACTCCTGTTTTATGAAAAAATCAATTCTAATTGCAATTTTTTTATTCAGCTCCACTTTGACTATTGCCCAAGAAACCTATACTATTGATGGTCAATCTGTTCAATTAAAAACTGCCGTTACAGGTCCATTAGGCTTACTTTGGACTATTATTGATGATGAATATCGTTACTTTATAAAAACTCAGGATCATCAATTGGTGGAATTGATCAACACTAAAAATGCAAACCATGTCTATCAGGAAGAATATAAATCGACCTTAAAGGAACTTACAGACAACACCATAGATGCTTCCAAGGTCAAATTGAGCTTGCCAAGTTTAGCACGTTTTATAGACCGCTACAATAACTTTGTCAACCCGGATTATGTATCCATGCATTCCAGTTTTAACCCCGATATCCGCTTGGGTGTTTTTGGAGGCATCACCAACAGTCCGTATGTAAGCAATCCTAAGAATGAAATATCGACTGTGGTTGGTGCGGAGATTGAAATGCTTGGAGGTGCAAACAGTAGACATTCGGGCTATTTTCAATTGCGACATGTGGCGGAAAAAGATGAATTCAAATATAAAACGACAGAGCTTTCCCTAGGCTACCGGTATCGGTTTTTTCAGAAACCGGGATTTAGTTTATACGGCGATGCTAAGTTTGCAACGCTGAATTTCACCAAGGCAACCGTTACCTATATAGACGATAATAACGTTACCAACACAGAACATATTGATGAGACGGCATTTGATATTCCGCTTATTATCGGATTGGGTGCTGACGTCAAATTAAGCAATATCATCTATGCGAATCTGAGCTACAACCAAATTTTTGCCATCTTTTTTAAAAACCAAGGCAACTTTTCCTCGGACATCACCCTTGGACTCAAATTTAGAGTCAATTAGTTAATGTTGACAATGACCGGTAAACTAAACTCAGTAGCCACCTGTTGGCTGCGTTTAATCGCAGGATAAATTTTTGGAAGTGAGTCAAAACTATGCCTCAAAATGCTGTCCAGCTGTGGAATTTGAGCATTGGTTACCGAATCCATATCAATGTTTTGAATGGAAAACCGTCCAGTCTTATCAATATGAATTTTTAATAGTACGGTATCCGAAACATCTTCAGTCACCACAATTTTTTGGTTTTCTAAATGCGACATGAGCAAATCATGAAGGTAGTTTTCAAAACAATCCCTTTTTTCTTTGGTGGTAGTGGCCGCTTCACAATCAGAGAAGGTTGGATACTCATCCACATCATTCCAGTTGATGGCTTGAATCTCTTCTTCCAAAAGTTGTTCGGGGGACACCTTTTTGGATTGAAAATAATCACAAGAGCACAGTAGGATAAAAAAAACAAGTATTAATGGCTTCATTTCATAGTGTACTGAAGCTGAAAAGTACAATTTTTTTAGAGAATAAATTCACTCGAAGTCGTTCTGTTCATTATTTTATTTCCACCAATGGTTTTTAATACCCGCCACTGGTGGCAATCGAAAAATCATTTTCGTTTCAGCATCATCTCTTATACAAAAACTTAACCTCAAGGAAGGCAAGGTTTTAAAAAGCAAATAAAATTAAGCATTGCGATTTTAGCGTAGCCCCTTGCGACCTTTGCGCTAGAAAATATTGCATTACGATGGTTATTCAGATTTCATAAATTTCTGGTCCTTAAGTTCTTTCAAACGTCCATTGGCAAAAGGAATATATACGCTTTTGGGAAATTTCTCCTTAAACACTTCATATGCCTTAATTTTGGAATCCCTATCGGCGTAGTATTCGTCCTTTGTCCGCACCAAAAAGAACTGTGCCGTCTCATCCTGTGGATCCTCCTTAATGGCAGATTGAAGGGCCGCAATGGCTTCCTTATACTTTCCTTGGCGATTTAAGACGGCGGCCAATTTGGTGTATTCGACGTTCAATGGTTGATCCATAATGAACAAAGCCTCAGAAATCCACTTTTCCGCAGATGCATAATCATTAATAGTTTCGTACAATTGTCCCAAAATATATAGATTGGTTGCGTTTTTTGGATCAAAATTCACGGCTTGAGTCGCATGGACAATCGCCTTTTCATACAAGGTTTGTTGGGCATGGCAGAAACTTAATTTTTCATGGATAAACTGAGAGTTTTCACCCAAAGCCAATAATTTCTCAAACCATAGTGAAGCTTCTTTATAATCCTCTTTCCAATAATAATTAAGTGCTTTCAAGTTGATCAACTCCGCATTGTTGGCATAACTCTCCAAACCCGTATTGATGTAGTGAAGGGATGCTTCATGCTTTCGTTTCACTAGAAAATACCTGCCTATTTTAGCAATTGCTTTTTGGTGGGTATGATCAAGCTCATAAGCCGAATGAAATCTTTTCATCGCGGTGGAATCGCCCTGTTTTTCAAATACCAGACCCAACTCGTAATGGTAATTTGGGTTTCTATAATCGAGATATACCAATTCACTCAACAACACCGCCGCATCATTAAGCTTCTTGCTTCTGGACAGTAATTTGGCGTAATCATATTTAATGAGCGCATCCTCAGGAAAAGCATTGAGCGCAAGATCATAGTTTTTTAAGGCCAAGTCAAAGTTACCAAGCGCCAGATAAGCTTTGGCCATCTTTTCATAGACCAGGTCTTGCTGCTCATAGGCTTTATACGCCTCAATAGCTTTTGAGTAATTGCCATGCGCATACAAGCTGTCTGCTCGTTTTAAGAGCATGTTCTGCGCTTGCATGGACCATGTGAGCAATGAAATTATTAAAACGGTACAGAATTTAATCATGAGGGCTTTAATGGGTATTGGGCATCATCTTTTTAGTGGTTTTGCCATCAGTAATGTTTAAATGGGTAAAATATGGGTCTCGATTCAGTAAAATAATTAAGCCATCATAACGTTTTTGTTCGGCCTTTGTGAATTGACCAAAATCATCCACCACCAGTTTTAAAATGCCATCTTGGGTACTGTTCTCCCAGTGTTCCTTAGCTTTATCAGTTCTTCTGTAATCAACATAGTCCTGATAGGTCTTTTGATGTTTCAGTTTTTTGGCCATTTCAAAATCGCTCACCGCATCACTTCCATTTTCCATTTTCATGGCCAACATTTTATCTGCGACATAATTCATATGGACCACAAATCGGTAATATGCTTCACGAGACATCATATATTCATCGGTTTCCATTATAAATTTTTCAAAAATCAATGGCGGGGTAGCACCTCTATGTTCCATATCCAATAGCTCTTTTTGCAGGGTGAATTGAAGTTGCTCATCGGACATATTTTCGTAATCTATATACTGGGCAAAAGCATTTAAAGAAAAAAGAATAAACAGAAAGAATTTCGCCATAGTCCAACTATTCGTTCACATTAAAAATGATAGGAAGACTGTAAGAAACTGTTACTGCTTTACCTCTTTGCTTCCCAGGAAGCATTTTTGGCAAAATGCCAATCACTCTAACGGCTTCCTTTTCCAATTCAGGATGTTTGGCTCTGGCTCTAATGTTTGAAATCCTACCGTCAGTACCAATTTTAAAAATGACGTTCATGCGTTGTGTTCCAGTCAAACCTAATTCTTTGGCCAGTTTTGTATTGAAGTTTTTATTAACAAAAGAGGCGATTTTATCCGAAGTACATTGTTTAAGATCTTCATTTGAATCTAAACTTTCACAAGATGGAAATACAGGCACCTCATCTACGACGGCATACGGGATTTCCGTCAAACCAAGTATTTTGTTTTGCTCATTGGCCTCGAGGGTTTTAAGATATTCCTGTTCTGACTGATCTGTGCTCTCCTTACTTGTATCTGGAGCATCATCTTGAACCTGAAACAAAATTGGTAAGCTATAAGGTACCGTTACGGTTTTTCCCCGTTGTTTCCCTGGCGTAAAATCCGGCATGGATTGAATGACCCTAACGGCCTCTGCTTCCAACCCTGGATGTGACGCTCTTGCCCTCACATTTCTAACTTTTCCGTCCTCACCAATTTTGAATATGACGTTGATGCGCTGTCTGCCAGTCAATCCTAAAGCAGTTGCTAAATCCACGTTGAAATTTTTATTGACAAACTGCGACACCTTATCTGAGGTACATCGTTTTGCATCATCCTTGGATCCCGACGCTTCACATCCTTCAAACAATGGCACTTCTTCAATTACGGCATAAGGCACTTCAATCTGATCGTCTGTATTTTGATCGCGTGTTTCAACGACTTCTTTAATGTCATCTGCGTCACCTGCAATTTTCTTTTCCGCTTTTTCAGCATTAACATCATCACCCTGAACCTGAAACAAAATGGGTAAGCTATAAGGTACGGTAACGGTTTTTCCTTTTTGTTTACCAGGCGTAAAATCTGGCATTGATTGAATCACCCTAACGGCCTCCGCTTCTAAAGCAGGATGCGGCGCTCTTGCCATAACGTCCCTAATCTTTCCGTCCTTATCAATTTTAAAAATGACGTTGATGCGCTGTCTTCCTTTAAGGTTATTTTCTGTAGCAATATCTATATTGAAATTCGTATTGACAAACTGGGCAACCTTATCAGAGGTACATCTTTTATCATCATCCTTAGATCCAGAGGCTTCACAACCTTCAAACAAAGGCACTTCCTCAATCACAGCAAATGGTACTTCGATATCATAGGATTCAAAATCTTCCTTTTCCCCTTCCTTATTCTTTTTAACAAAATCCAATGAAGTAGTTATTTTACCATCGGTCATTACCAAAGTGTGATAAAAATCATCCTTTTTTATTATATCGATTAACTTCTCTTTTCTTTTCTTTTCAGCTTCTGTTAAATCTCTCATATCATCCACTACCAAACGCCACGCACCCATTGGTGCCTTACTTTCCCAGCTTTGTTTAGCTAAATCAGTTTTCTTATAGTCAAGATATTCTTCGTAAGTACTATATGTATTTATTGGATTCATCAATTGATCACTTTCCCCATCCTTCAATTCGCCTGCAGCCTTCTTTTTATCTCTTATTTTCATCAACATGTACTTCCTAAAAGCTATATTTTTGGCCAAATCGATTTCGCTTTGAATGTATGAACCTGTATTTTTACCATATCTATTATATGCTTCACCCATTTTATTGTCATTGGTAGACATTTCAATAATCTCATTATAATATTTGTCCACCAATTCCTTAAAGGTTAATTCTTGATCCAACGCTTCATTTTGAAACACTGGAAAAGGATCTCTAATTATACTCGCATAAGACGACGTATACATCAACATCCCCATAACCATAGGCACCAATAAGGCGTACTTAATGAGACGGATTTGTTTTGATCTTGATTTGCTTAACATGACGATTCGTTTTTTGATCTGCCCGTTATGGAATGTAAATTGTTTTCCAAATACGTTCAGGCGGGTTAATGATTGTTTGAAAAATGGATTGATGAATGAAATGTGCTGGGTCTCAAAAACCTGAGACAATAGACTTTGATAATAGGCCGATTTGCCTTTGTACTTTACGGCTTTTGCATCGGCGATGAACTCGTGCAAATTGGAAAGCTTGTTTTGGTATATATAAATTAGCGGATTGAACCAAAACACAATGCGCAGCATTTCGAAAACCAATAAATCCCAACTGTGTTTTTCTTTAACATGCACCATTTCATGCTGTAGGATATGTTCTTTCTTTTCCGCTGAAATATTAGTTCCCAAAAAGATATAGTGGAAAAAAGAAAAGGCTGCACTACTGTTCAACAAAAACACAATCAGGGCATCTCCTTGCCAACGTCGCGGATTTTTATAAAGCAGTCTACCTATCTTAACAATTTTATACGTTAAGAGAAGCGTCGCCAATATTATTCCAGCTATCCAAACATAAGTCCAAGAAAAACTTGCCGCCTGTTCTGTTACTTGTTCGGATCCCATTATTATAACAGCGTTATCAAAGGTTGGCGAAACGTCTCCAATGATCACCTCTGGCAATCGGACAACCATAGGTTCTGGAACAATCGCCTTGATGCTTTCAAATTTTAAAAATGGCAAGATAAATGACAAACACGCCGTACCGATCAAATACGCACGATTCCAATTAAAAAAGGTTTCATTTTTTAAAAACACATCGTAAATGATCAAAAAGAACACTTGAAACGCAACGGTCTGTAGAATATAGTGTAACATAATTAGTCCTCGTTTTTGTTAATTTCCTTTAAAATGGATTCCATATCCTTTAAGCTCAAGTCATTTTTCTTGACAAAAAATGAGACCATACTTTTAAACGAGCCTTGAAAATAATCGTTCACCAACATATTGATGCTCTGATTGCTGTATTCCGATTTGGTCAACAACGGAAAATAGATATGGCCCTTGCCCTTTTTTTCATAGTCCACAAAACCTTTGCTTTCCAAAATGCGCACAATGGTTGATACCGTATTATAGGCCGGTTTCGGTTTTGGCAATTCTTCAATAATTTGTTTGACATTGGCTTTTTGCAGTTGCCATAACACCTGCATAATCTCTTCTTCGGCTTTGGTAAGTTGTTTCATAATAACTTCCTGCGAAGGCAGGAATCTTTTAGTTAAACGTGATTTTCATTAAGATTGAGCAGATTATAATTTTGCAATCCACCAACTTAACGATGCTAATATAACTAAAATATTAGTTCAAACTAATCTTTTAGTTAATAAATTTATAAACATATTTTGGAAATCGGGATTTTCTGTTGAAAATCTCAGGGAAGTCATGAATTATCAATCGGAAAAATAATTTTTATTCTGAATGTTCAGGAGGGCTAATCCAGATATCTCTGGCGATCAAAACCCAATGCGCCTTCGGCTTTTTACAACCTGAATAATAGCATAGAACTTAGAGATCTCGCCAATCCCGCTAGCTATCGGGACAACCAACAAAACCCAATGCGCTTCGCTTTTGCATTTTGCCTGCCTGTCGGCAGACAGGGGTTTCACTAAAAAAACCTAAAAGCTTTCCAGACGGTCAACTATTAGGTTTTTACTTTTTTTGCTATTAATTCAACAAATTACTTAGAGGGATTAATTAATTATTGTTGACATTCAAATATAGAAAACAGCAATGACATTTTGTTACGGAAAAACCGTAAACTTGATGCGGAAAAACCGTAGTATCTAGGTGCAGCAAGGGTTTAGAGAATTCTAAAAAGTCAACAAAAACAGAAGTTTTAACACTTTTAATTATATAAAACCCTTTTTTCTAGCTTTTTCAATGAGTGTTTCATCCTTTCCATCCTCTACGGAGAACAAAAGTTTGAGTTGCTTCTTCCGCTTTTCAATAGCGCTCATAGATAAATTGATATGTTCTCTTAAAGAAATGGTCCTAATGCCCTGTGACAAAAGATGTAGAATTTTCCGATTGATTTCATCAACATAAATATCTGTGGTAACCGATTTTTTCAAAAAATTACTAACGGTACTACTATAATAAGGTGGTGAGGATAAAATATGCTGAAAAGCCTCAGCCAATTCACTCGAGGTCATATCACTCTTGATCAAAAATCCGTCAGGGTTGATTTGTTTGATAATACTATGCACCCTATAAGATTCGTTGAACATTGTTAAGATCACAATTTTGGCATTGGGCATGATATCTCGGGTCATTTTTGCGAGATCCTCTCCAGATGTCAATTTACCATCGGCAGAACTGGGCAGGCTAATATCAAAAAAACAGATATCATATGGCTTTTCATTAGCAGCTCGCTGCAATAAATGACAGGCGGTGTCACAGTCATTCGCCGTATCTATTCGTAAAATTTGATTGTCTTTCTTGGATGCCATCAAGGTATTTTGGTAGCCTTCAATGATGATAGGATGGTCATCCACCATTAATATATGAATGTGTTGCATTGGTTTTAGGGTGTATAGGGGATTTTCACTTTTATGGTTGTGCCTTGATTAACTTTTGAATGGAATGCTACTGTTCCATTAAGTTCTTCGACTCTAGCATTGATATTTTTTAAACCGATGCCTTTTTTACTCTTATTGGTATCAAAGCCAATACCGTCATCAATAATTAGCAAGCAAATTACTGTTTTTTTTAATTGAAAGCTAATTTTAACCGTCTTTGCATTAGCGTGCTTATAAATGTTTTGGAGCGATTCCTGTACCATTCGATAAACATTTATCTTGGTTTTATTGGCCACCACATCCCAGTTGATATCATCGGTATAGTTAAATTCATAATCCAGGCGATACGCTTCACATTGTTTCTCTATCAACTCTTTTAAAATATCCATAAACCCCGAGCCTGCTACAAAATCTATGCTCAGATCGTGGGAAATCTTCCGAATGTCATTTTCAATGTTCTGCAGTTCAGAAATATATTTTGATCTCACCTGAACCGCTTCCTTTCCTTCATTTAAATTATAGCTGTCCAAGCTCAATCGCGTGCCAAAAAGCCTTCCTAAAACACCGTCATGCAATTCCTGCGAAATGCGCTTCTTTTCCTCAGCTCTCGCATTATCAACCTTGTCTTGTTGTGATAACATTAAATTATAAATTTCTTCGTTCGCGGCCTGCTGATCTTGTTTGAATTTTAAAGCTTTGTTTTTGTTGCGCTGGGTAAAAATAATATACACCAAGATGGAGGCCACCAACAACACAATGGAACTAATGGTCCACCACATTTTCGCTGCGGCAATCCGTTGATTCTCCAACTCTATTTGATCCGTCTCAAACTCAATACGAGCGAACTTATTTCTGATGCCTCGTTCATAAGCTAAAAGACTATCACTTAATTTGATATGCTCTTTTAAATACACTTTCCCTTCCTCTCCAGGTTTTAATTCAGAGAGCAGGATCATCGATTCTAAAAGGATGTCGTTAGACGAAATGTCATTTGCCAATTGGTAAGATTCTTCGGCATATTTTAACGCTTTGTCTTTCAGGCCACGAGTTTTGTAAAAGTTTGAAAGATCGATAGTCACATTGAGCATATTGAGAGGATCGTTGAGACTGTCTGAAATAAAATATGCCCTTTCAAACATCTGTTCCAAGCGTTCAAAATTGTCACTCCCATTCAAGAACCTTGCGTAGGCCACATTATCCAATACCAAGGCATAAAAATTAGGCTCTAGATCGAATAGGTCTTTATGGTCTAAAATACCTTCATAAATGGTCAATGCCTTTTTATAATCGCCTATTTCCTTATATACATGCCCCATATTGTTTTCTGAAGACAGCTGTAATATGATGCCCTCTTTCATGCTTTTGGCAATCAACAAAGCTTTCTCATGATACTCAAGCGCTCTATCGTAAATTTTGATAATTCTTGCTCCTGTACCAAGCCTGGTATAGAGCAGCCATAGACTTTCCTTCATATATTCGTCCATAGGAAGATGTTCAGCCAATTTTATGGCTTTGATGGCACTTTCTTCACTACCTATATAATCTTTTTCTACTCCCTGGATTTCAGAAATGTTTATTAATATGTCTACCTGACGTGAGGTAAGTTCTAATTGTTCAGAAATCTTATACGCATTAGAATAATAGTAATAAGCACTGTCATTTTGAACCCTATTTTGATGATGGTACCAACCCAAATTATGGTTGGCAATCGCCATGGCCAAAGAATCCTGGATTGATTTTGAAAGCTTTAATGTTTTGAAGTTAATTCTTTTAAACTCATCGAAATCACCGGTATAGATGCAAAGCAAAGAATAATTATGATTTGCCTTAATGGTAACAGAATCAACCTTCAATGCATTGGCATATTCCACGGCCTTTTTTGCATAGGCAAATTGGTCCTCTAGAGACAACTTATTGCTTTTACTAAGGGTTTGAAATTTTAAGATACTATCGTACTCGGGCGACTCCAATTTTTTTTGGGAATAAGCACATGATCCGAAAAAAAACAAAAGAGCAATTAGAAAATTTAACCTGAACACGTTGGAATATTTTTTTTGAATGCTTCCAAATTTATAATAATTTATTCAATCTCTACCGTTTAATTTACACCAACGCCAAAAGCTCTTATTAATTAAAATAAGAGCTTTATTCTTTATGTATGAAAAAATATTATCCTTGTTGAGGAATTCGTATCCCATTTCTGGAATGTGCAAGCAAGTCAAATTGCGTTTTTGATTGTTCGTACTTATTTGCTTCCGTTTTAGTTTGAGAAGGGGCTTTTTCAGTTTGGCTAGATACTGTTAAGAATAATGCTAATAATAAAGTAACTTTTAAAGTTTTCATTTAATTACAATTTAGGGATTATATACTATTTTAGTTAATTAATAATTGGGCATAAAAATGCCATTCGAGGGAGGAATGGATTATTAATTTCTGAGCACAAGTGCTCTAGTATTGCAATTTCATGTCGAGGGAAGTAAGGACATGCAATAACACCTTGTAAAAAAATGGATTAAGATAGTCTTGAAATAAGTTGGTTAGGGCTTACTTAAGAGCATCAAAGATATTATAAAAAAGTTATTAACAAAATTATTAAGGGATAAAAGTCAAAAAAATCCGATGAAACGCACAATATGTTGGCTATTCATCCTTAAAAAGCAAGAAAGAGAAAAATCCCACAACTTTTTGACTTGATTCTTGATCCGGTTTTCTGAAGAATTTCTAAACCACCCCAAAACAAAAAAGCATCCCGATTCTGTTAAAAACAGAAAAGGAAAGCTTCTCATCGGAATACCAGATTGCTCCGGTAATCACTACGTTCCGCCCTAACTTTCATCAGGATAGCGGAAACAACACAACATCTTCTTGCTCCCATGAGGATGGGAATCATGCCAAAAAAAGCTCCAAATTTCTTTAGAGCTTCTTAGCATTATGCGGTCTGGACGGGACTCGAACTTAGTCCGTTTATCACAGCCTATATCAGAACTCTTGTAAAATCTCTTTGTCTATGTTGACGATTTGTGACCTTTTTACCGTTGGTTATGACACAATTTGATTTCGTCTGGTGCAAAAGTACTAAATAGAATCAATTAACAACACTTAATATTAATAAAAATTTCTAAAGATTTTCTTGAAAATTCATTGTCAGTTTGACTAAGGCATAATCTTCTAAGTGGTTTACAATTCTGTTACATAAACAAGTCTAATATTTTATACTTACACTTCCATACCTAAATATTAAAAGCTTTGCCCATTAACTGTTGTTCGCTCTTTGAAATGCCAATTTTATCAGCTAATTCTTCCCAATCCGTAACAGCCCCTATAACATCAAATAATATGACGCTCATTTGTTCATCTGTCAATCGAAAAAAATCACCAACGCTAAATGCCAAATCATAATCCAAGGCGTTGTTATCCATGTCGATATTGAGTGCCAAGCCATCTTTATCTATAGATGGATTTAAATCATAGGCAGGAGATAATATCCAACCTTGACTTGTCAATATAAACCCATGATTACGAAGGTGGTCGTCTGTATTTGAAATTGCAATATTAAATACTATTCTACGCCACAATTGCTCCAAATTTTCGTTGACCATGGCCCCATTGGTTTGAATAAACTCTGCCAACTCAAGATAACTTGCTGTGTGATCTCTGATTGTATCTTCATTGTTTCCTGTCATGGTCATGGCCGAAGCGAAATGAATGCGTTCTCCATTTTCTCGGTCAAAACGTTTTGTGAAAAATGTATGGAAAGAACCAGATATTTTTTCTATTCGTGAAGGAGCCATGTGGACTCCAGCTTTTAATGCCAATTGGTATGCCAAGTATTCCCAAGCGGCCTTATCTGTGGTATCATTTTTAGATGGGAATTTAGCAATCCATAAGTCTCCTTTTTCATCAAGAATATTCGCTTTAGGCCTTGCCCCTCCCAACGAGGATCCAGGAGCCATTAAAATTGCCAGCCATTTTTTTACCTCCTCATTATTACCATCATTTTCAAAGTTTTGGGCTGCATCTTGTAGCTCTCGGATGGATGACCATGGAGGTGTAGATGTCAGCTTGTTATTGTCCAAAAACGGACCATCAGGATCTGTTTTGAAACGCAATGCCCCCATACGACTTTCATCAAATACGCCCAACAAATAGTCTATATCGTATAATGTTCTCGCTCTTTCGCCTGTTTCACTTGCCAATTGTGCTTGTTTACGCTTCATCAAGGTTCTTCCCCAAGTATCCGGCATACTATCCAAGAACACCCCAAAGTTCTCTTTATTGGTTGGATATTGTGGCCCGCTATAGAATTGTATATCAGGATCAAGAACCAATTGTTTTTTAGATTTCAGCCAGTCTTTATTGTACTCAAAACTAAAGGCCTTTTTGCCTTTGGCATGCAGTGCCGAAAGCACCCCGATTAATTGAGGTTCTTGCATCCCCTTCCAGTGTGCGTAAATATATATATCTATTTTTCCTATTGCCATTTGCAGTTTATTTCACCGGATTACTTACTTATTTGGAATTACAGCAATGAGCTAAAGGAGGTCAAGATCTTGGAGCTTCCTTCCAAATTCATCATCAGCTGCAAGCTTCAAAAAATCCTCCTGAAGACCCAGCACACGCAATACATTAAAATATGCACCTATAGCTACACTCGGAGCACCAGACTCAATTAGGTATAGTGTACTTCTTACAATATCTGCTCTTTCAGATACTTGTTGCTGTGTAAGCTTTCTTCTTTTACGCGCCAATTTTATATTCTCACCCATATGCTTGAGAATATCTATATGTTTAGGGAATAGTATTTGTTTTTTCTTAGCCAAAACTAATAGCGTTTGTTATTTCAAACAAATATAGCATTTATGATTGAAATAACAATCACAAAAAAACTATAAAATTAGATAAGAACATTTTTGATTTGTCATTTCCTACAGAATATGATATAACAATTTTCATTCATGGCATAGGAACAGCCTAAGGTTGCAATTGATAAAATAAAATGATATTTTTATACTCCCCAAAAAACAGGAGTGTCATGATCAACAACAGACCCAAAGGGATTAAAATAGATCCTCTCAGATTGCAACAGAACACAGCTAAGTCAGAACATAGAATAACACCACCGAAGAAACCCAAGGATACGAAGTAGAATGACAATGGGCAGTCTTATTGATTCGCGGTGCTAATGTTAATCGTGAATGAGAGAGGAATATGCAATCAGATTCCATGTCAGTCAACTTTACCACTTCTCATTAAAACAAATCGCAATATAAGATGTGCAATCTTTTGTTAAATAATTCCCCATACAAGATTTAATACTTCCTTTACTATGGAATACCAAAATCCACAATTAATTGACAACATCGAATTGAAGCGATTTGAGATGCAATTCGATAACAATCTCATCCATATAAGTTATAAGAAAACCAAAAATACTATAGAACTTTTTCATAGTGAGTCCTGCAATGAGACCATTGGCTCAGAACAAAAAGACAAGCTTATCTCATCCGTCTTGAACCATATTAAAATACATGAACTGAAGTTGATTCCAAGTTGTCCTTATGTGGCACTCTATATCATGAAAAATGTTGAATGGAAAGAATATGTTAAAGACTGAAATTTTAATGTTATGGCTCTATTAGCTTTCATAAATCAGCGCCTTCACTTTCTTTAAGTAATTAGTTCGTAGAACAAGAACTTGGTCCTATGTTTTCTGTAATAATGGAGCCTCAAAACGCAATAACCTTAACTTTGAGCCAACCAAAATATGACAGACAATCTGATTGGCTACAAATGAAACCCCTTAAAACGGCTTTAAAAAGTTCAGATCCTGAAATTTTATGGGGTTGTGCAATGGTTACCGGTGTTGCCTACAGTCTATTTCACGATAATTCCATCTCCAACCTCAAAATAATTTACTATTACTCCATATTCCATAGTTGCACCTTCTGCTAATTTCATCATACTGTTAATTGTGAATGGTCCTTTAAGGTTTTTCATATCTGTTCTGCCATCCTTAAAGTGAATATGAAATGGATACTGAAGTAAACCTCGAATTTTACAAATGACAATATCCTCTTGTGGTAAAAAATTTAATAGTTCATAAATCCTGTTGTTTGGAAGAATTGTTTGATATTCTCTTATAAAACTTTCTAAAGAATGAGCTTTATACTCAACACTTAACCTAACATTTTTATCATCGTCTCTGAATTTTACCATCTTCATTGCTGGCGGGCTTTCAATATCCTGTAAAGATGTAGAAATTAACCAGTCATTATTTCTCATTGTAAATAGTAAATTTCCATCTTTATCTTTAATGTTGAGATTTATCATGATGTGACCATCCTCGTCAAATTCAATCCATACAAGTTTTTCCTCTTTTTTCAAATGTATTTTGGTCGCACCCAAAAAGTAATTTCCTCCTATGTCGAATAGTATGTTATCTCTCTTCCAAGTTATTTCTCCTCCTAAAATGTCGTCATTAGATAAGAAAGGATTTTCTTTTAAATTATCTAACTGCTCATTTGTAAATGCACCATTATCAGCTGATTTATGATGATGTAAACAAAGCGCAATCATTCCTTCTATATTATGATGTTTTTCAACGTGCCAAGGCGGATTGTAATGGTGATAACTTAAAAATGGACTACCACAAGATTTAACTGGACACCCATAATTGACTTCTTTTCGTAAAGTTCGTCTTACACCAGCTGGAATGTTCCTTGAAAGTTCTTTAGCACTCATTTTTTTCAAATTGTAGGTAACGTGTTTGTGTCCAGTAGGAAAAGGGAGTTTCACCCTTCCCTATCACACCCACTGTACGGGCAGGGAACCGTACATGATAGTCTCCCATCATACGGCTCTTCTAATTTAATCTACAAATATAAGCTCATCCTCTTTCAAGTTGGCAAATCGTATTTTAAA
>NZ_JALKAU010000041.1:0-32767 GCF_023015735.1 Gelidibacter sp. F63206 | reverse complement strand
CAATGAGGCCACCCCTAAAAGCACCAAGACTTAATAATGGAAAGTTTCGAATCCGTGCATAATCCGTATAGCTAATATTTCTTGCCAACAAAAAATATCGATTTTTATTAGCTCTTGCCTTACGCAACTCCTTTTCATAATACGATGATGATTTGCCTGAATATTTTGACAAAGAATCACTCAATGGCCTTAAGAAATTCTCAAAAGTTTTAGTGGTTGGTGTCAAGGCATCGAAACGGATGTCATATTTTGGAATGGACGTTGCCAGCAAACTCCCATCAGACGCATACACATTGCCACGGTTGGCAGGAATGGTGACATTCTTAACGGTACGTCTCTCCGCTAAGTCACGGTATTTATCACCGTCAACCAGCTGAATGGTAAACAATTTGAACACCACGGCCAATGCGAAGACAAACATGATGCCTGCTACAAAATACAATCGATTCAATATGTGCTTTTCAGTGACTGCCACTTATTTTTTTTCTGATTTTACTTTTATTTTCTTTGGCGGATTTGGAGACGGTGCAATCCCCTTTTCTGCCATTTTCTGGATGATTCCAGATTCCATTTTGAGACGCATCAACTTTGATCTACCATCCACAAAGACAGAGCGCCATTCTTTAACTTCATTGTTCAATCGCGCTATATCATGAACTTTTTTATCCGCACTGTGCGAACTTGCAATCATAATTATTGACAGTACAGAAATAAAAATGATGATCCTCCAATTCTTAAACGAATCATCGCTGACCAAAAACTTTCCTCTTAATATGTGATAGATGTTGTTTTTCATATTCCCATCTGTCCTTCGGACATCTTCCCAAAAGGAAGAGTTATTTTTGTTTTAACCTGAATTCGTTTCTGCGAATCCCGATAGCTATCGGGAAGGAACCTCTCTTTTAATTAGACTTATTCTTTAAACCTCCAAGGCCTACCCTTCCGTCTTAAATTCCTTTTCAGGAATTTATTCCGCCTTCCCTTAAAAAAGGGATGGAATTTTTTGATCTTATATTTTTTCCGCAATCCGAAGCTTTGCACTTCGCGCTCTGCTATTTTCCTTTATTTCTGCTTTAGATGGCACAATCAAACCGCCAACTTTCTTTAATGGCACTTCAAAATTCCCATAAACATCGCGCTCAGGCTCGCCTTCAAACAGTCCATTCCTAATAAAACGCTTCACCAACCTATCCTCTAATGAATGGTACGATATACAACTTAAGCGACCTCCTGTAACCAAAACTTCAGGCACCTGGAGCAACAGCTCCTTTAAAGCTTCAATTTCCTGGTTCACTTCTATCCGTATGGCCTGATAGATTTGCGCCAACACTTTATGTTCATTTTTGTGTTTTACAAATTTTTTCAAGACCTCTTTTAGGTGCTCGCTAGACTTGATTTCATTAGTTGCTCTTTCTTCCACAATAAGCCTCGCCATGGCTGGAGCCTGGCGCAACTCGCCATACTGCAAGAACACATCTCTAATCTGCTCCTCATCATATTTATTGATGACATGGAACGCTGACAATGTGCTGTCCTGATCCATCCGCATGTCCAAATCTGCTTCAAAACGTGTTGAAAATCCGCGCTCAGCAACATCAAACTGATGGGAGGAGACACCAAAATCTGCCAATATCCCATCTACTTCCTTGGCACCATAAAAGCGCAAAAAGCGCTTTAAAAACCTGAAATTCTCATTGATCAGCTTGAACCGAGAGTCATCAATGGTATTTAAAAGAGCATCCTTATCTTGATCAAAAGCGAATAGTTTTCCTTTTGGACCTAAGCGCTTTAAAATTTCACGGCTATGACCCCCTCCTCCAAATGTCACATCAACATACACACCGTCTGGCTTGACATTCAATCCATCTACTGCTTCCGTAAGTAATACCGGATTATGATAGTCCATTTTCGTCATCATCTTGTCCCATAACTTCCTCGGCTAAATCTGCAAAGTCATCAGCCGCATCATCTATAGCTTGTTCATATTTATCTTTATCCCAAATCTCCACAATATTTATGGCGGAAGACACTACAATTTCCTTTGAGATACCCGAAAAAGCCATTAGATCCTTAGGAATCAACAACCTGCCAGTACTATCTACTTCCACCACTTTCACGCCTGCCGTAAATCTTCGGATGAAATCGTTATTTTTCTTTTTGAAGCGGTTAAGTTTGTTCATTTTTTGCATCAAAGCCTCCCATTCGGTCATTGGATACAATTCCAAACACGGTTGAAAAACCGCTCTTTTTAAAACAAATCCGTTTTGAAGCGCAGGCAACAGCTGTTTTTTGATGGCAACAGGCAACATAAGCCTACCTTTGGCATCAACTTTACATTCGTATGTTCCTATTAATGAATTCAAAAGCTTTTGTTTGTTTAACTAACGACTACGATTCAAATATATTGAAAATATTACCACCTTTTACCACAATTTACCACTTTTGTTGATAAGTTTTTGATTTTGAGCGGTATTTTCGACAAACGGATGAAAGGAGGAATAAATAAGCGCTTGTTTTTCAGAATATTAAAAAGTGGGATAAAAGCATTTATTGGATGTAAACAAATAATGTAGAAGTATTGCCTTGAAACTGGCGAAAAAGAAATAAAATTTGATTGAAATAACTATATTTGTTTTTTAAGCATAACTACCAACCGTTAATGAGACATCTCTTAAAAAAAGAAAAAAAGTACAGCTATATTGAAGTAGGTGAAGGTCAACCCATAATAATTCTGCATGGATTAATGGGCGGCCTTAGCAATTTTGATGGTGTTATCCAGTATTTTAGTGGCAAGGGCTATAAAGTCATCGTTCCTGTATTACCCATTTATTCGATGTCCTTACTAAAAACCAATGTACGTAGTTTTGCTAAATATCTTTATGATTTTATAGAATACAAAGAATTTGATGACGTTATTTTATTGGGCAATTCGCTTGGTGGCCATATTGGACTTTACCATACCAAACTCTATCCTGATAAAGTTAAAGCCCTGATTATTACCGGAAGTTCCGGCTTATACGAAAGCGCTATGGGCGGAGGCTACACCAAACGCGGTGATTATGAAGTGATCAAGAAAAAGGCTCAAGATGTTTTTTACGACCCCGCAGTGGCAACCAAAGAAATTGTGGACGAAGTTTATGAAACTGTCAATGACAGAAATAAATTAATTAAGACCTTAGCCATTGCCAAAAGTGCCATCCGTCATAATATGGCCAAAGATTTACCTAAAATGGATCTGCCGGTATGCATCATTTGGGGAAAGAACGATATTGTAACTCCACCCGAAGTTGCCGTCGAATTTCATGAACTTCTACCAGATTCTGACCTTTACTGGATTGATAAATGCGGACATGCCGCTATGATGGAACATCCCGATGAGTTCAATGCGATACTTGAAGAATGGCTGAAGAAGCGGAAGCTTTGAGAAGCAAGTTATGAGTGGTGAGTGATGGCGGGTGACGAGTGACTGAAGAGTTATGAGTTATGAGTTATGAGTTATGTCAGTGGTGAGTGGTGAGTGGCGAATGAGGACTGAGACTGCCCACTGAAGACTGAAGACTGAGGACTGAAGACTGAGGACTGCCAACTGAGGACTGAGAACTGTCAACTTAAAAATAAAATCCTAAAAAAACATGATCATCAAATCTGCTGAATTTATAATGAGCAATTCGGAAGTGGCCAAGTGCCCGAAGGATACATTGCCTGAATACGCATTTATTGGGCGCAGCAACGTTGGCAAGTCGTCGTTGATAAACATGCTGACCAATCATAAAAATTTAGCAAAAACATCTGGGAGACCAGGCAAAACCCAACTTATCAATCATTTCTTAATCAATAAGAATTGGTTTTTGGTAGATTTACCTGGATACGGCTATGCGCGCGTTTCCAAAATATCCAAAAAAAAATTCCAAAGGTTTATTACTGACTATTTTGAGGAACGACAGCAATTAGTATTGGCTTTTGTTTTGGTGGACATCAGGCATGAGGCCCAAAAAATAGATCTTGAATTTATGCAGTATATGGGCGAAAATGGCATTCCGTTTTCCATTATTTTTACCAAGGCCGATAAGCTCAAGCCAAAAGCCATCGAACGTAATGTTGCTGCTTATTTAGAAGAACTTCTTAAAACATGGGAAGAAACCCCTAAATACTTCATCACCTCTTCCTCTTCTGCTCTTGGAAGGGATGAAGTGTTGAACGAGATTGATCAGATCAATCAACAAATGAATGCCCTAAGACAGAACTAATATTGTTCTGTTTTATAGCTATAGCCAGATTCTCTAAAATAACCCATTCAAAAAAAAAGCTCCAAAGTTGCGTAAACCTTGGAGCATTTTTTATATCGATTTCAGAAAGATTAATCCTTCACGTTATTGACAACTTTTTTAATGCTATAAGAGCTTCTTAAATCGCTTAATACATTTAAGGCCTCTTCAACATACACATCTTGACTCAATGCCTTGTGCCAGCGATCACGTTTCTCTCTCAGAACACTATCTTCAGCCATTAATTTATTTTCGTAAGGCAAAGAGCTATAAGTTAAGTTTGTTTTATAATCGGTTAAACGCTCAAAGTGCTTTGCTTCCTCTTCGTTTAGTTTTAGTGCTGCCTTATACGTGTCATAGTTTAGGGAGTAATTCTCCTTGTCCCTAAGCTTTTTGACCCATTTGGCATTTTCGTCAATTAATTTCAACTGTTCGTTCTTGGCAATACGTGCCTTACTGTTGGCAACGGCCTTTTGATAATCCACATTGTGATCCCATATCTTATAATCAGTGGCATCAATCCTATCATAAGCCATCGGATTATCCTGATTCTTTTCGCCTAAAGCGATATAACTGTAACGGTCTGGAACAACCACATCACTTTTCACCCCTTCCAATTGGGTTGATCCACCGTTGATTCGATAGTATTTCTGTATGGTATATTTTAGAGCACCCATATCACCACTCGTATTGTTTCTCACCATTCGGTTAAGATCCAGGACGGTCTGAACGGTCCCTTTACCAAAAGTTTGTTGACTACCAATTACCAAGGCTCGTTTATAATCCTGCATGGCAGCAGCCAAAATTTCAGAGGCTGAGGCAGAATTCTCGTTTACAAGAATCACCAGTGGGCCATCCCAGGTTATGGATTTGTCTTTGTCCTTTAACACTTCCTTTTGTCCGCCGGTAGTTTTTACTTGAACAATTGGACCTTCCTTAATAAACAATCCGGCCATATCTATAACAGTTTGCAATGATCCGCCTCCATTATTTCTTAAGTCTAAAACCAGACCTTCAATACCTTCTTCCTTTAAGCGTTCTATTTCAAGCTTAACATCTGTAGCCGCATTACGTTTCTTATAATCTTCCATATTGACATAAAAGCCTGGAAGATTGATCACACCGAATTTCTTATCGTCCTTAATCACGGTGGTCGATTTTGCATAAACCTCCTCCAACTCTACCACATCTCTGGTAATGGTCAACTCTTCAATAGTGCCATCTACCTTTTTTACAGTTAAAATAACATCGGTACCTTTTGGTCCTTTAATTAATTTTACGGCATCTTCCAAACGCATACCCACAATACTGACGGCAGGTTCACCATCATCCTGTTGTACCTTAAGAATTTGATCTCCTGCCTCTAATTCGTTATTTTTCCATGCCGGTCCACCGCTAATAATCTCTATGATGGTCACGACATCCATTTTCTTTTGAAGCCGCGCGCCGATACCCTCAAATTTCCCCGACATGGCCACATCAAAACGCTCCTTATCTTCTGGTGCATAATAAAATGTATGCGGATCAAATTCGGCAACAATAGCATTTAAATAAACGCTAAACCAATCGTCTCGCTTCCGTTCATCAATATAATCATAAAGCTCATTGAGCGAATTGAGCGTCGCTTTTCTTGCTTCTGCCTCTAATTCCGTCAGTGATTTTTTAACCTTTTTTTCAGATTTGACTTCAGCATCAACTAACACATTTTGATTTACCCCTTCAGTATCATATTCGTCTACATGACTCATTTTCTCAACCATTTTCTTATCAGAAAACGTATTTTCCTGCTGTTTAATCAAGTCGTCATAATTGGCAATGGCAGAAAACTTAAGCTGGGTTCTCCAACGCTCTCTCATATCCTTCTTTGAATTGACATAATCCAATTTCTTGTACTCCGTATTGATCTCTTCATCTATGGTATAATCAAACGGCTTGGACAAAACCTCTCTGTACATTGCTTGCGATTCCTCTATGCGTTGCAACAATCGATTATGGGTCAGGTTGAAAAACGTCAGGTCCTGATTTTTTAATTGATTGTCAATTTTATGCTTATAAGCTTCAAACTCCTTAATGTCCGAGGCATAGAAGTATCTTTTAAAAGGATCCAACTGATCCAGATAAGCCTTAAATACATTCTCGGAGAATTGGTCATTTATTTCCTTAGGACTATAATGGCCTTCTTCAAGAACATAGGTTATTAATTGCATCAATAATTTATCCTTGTCTGGATCTTCAAAAGTTTTAGTGGTGAAACTACATGACGCAAACGCCAGCATAAGCGCCAGCAATAAAATCTTATAATTCCTTTTCATGATATCTTTCATATTTTTTAGCGGCATTGATTTAGATCTAAACGTTATAGACCCTCTGATTATTTTTTACTAAAGTAAAAGAAAAAACCATGCCAATAAAACCATTGGCTACTAATTTTTTGTTAAACCACTCTGAATGGGATTTTAACGTCTAATTTATGTATTTTAGCAATCTAAATATTATTGCAGAATGAACACGAAACCACTGATTTTAGTCACCAATGATGATGGAATTACGGCACCGGGATTAAGAGCCTTGATTGAAGTCATGAATACGATTGGCGAGGTTGTAGTCATAGCACCAGACAGTCCACAAAGCGGGATGGGCCATGCCATCACGGTCAACTCAACACTTTACGTAGAAAATGTAAAAATCGATAATAATCCACAATCCGAATACAGTTGCTCTGGCACTCCTGTTGATTGTGTGAAACTCGCGGTTAAGCAAATTTTGGGACGGCGACCTGATATTTGCGTTTCCGGCATCAATCACGGCTCCAACTCTTCCATCAACGTTATTTATTCAGGAACGATGAGTGCAGCCATAGAAGCTGGCATTGAAGGCATACCGGCGATTGGTTTTTCGCTGTGCAACTACAATTGGAGTGCTAATTTTGAAGCTAGCAAAGGTTTCGTGAAAACAATTACAGAAAATGTATTGGAATACGGGTTACCTGAAGGCGTGGTGCTCAACGTGAATATTCCGGATTTGCCTAAAGACAAGATCAAGGGCATCAAGGTTTGCCGCCAAGCAAAAGCAAATTGGGAAGAAGAATTTACCAAACGTCAAAATCCGAGTGGTCGTGACTATTATTGGTTAGCTGGGAAATTTGTTAATTTAGACGAAGGCGAGGACACCGACGAGTGGGCCTTACAAAATGGTTATGTTTCCTTGGTTCCTGTTCAATTTGATCTGACCGCCCACCATTGCATTCAAAATTTAAACTCTTGGAATTTAAATGATTAAAAAAGAAGTATTTATCGGTTTCATTGTAGGATTACTTGCCAACACCATCGGGTTTATAATTGCCATATTTATTTTTGGAAGTGGCGAAAATATCGTTACGGCTTATAGGCAATCCTTGGCCCAGGGGTTTTTCAGTAAATTAGTTAGCATGGGAGCGCTACTAAATCTTGTAGTGTTTTTCATGTTCATCAAACAAAGACGCGACTATCGAGCAAGAGGCGTAATTATGGCTACCATAGTTGTAACGATTGCCACCTTTTTATTAAATTACAATTAATAAAAACCCATTCGATTTCTACTTGTTTCTGACCTAAACATTACGATTCTTAAAAGATGAAATACTACATCATTGCTGGCGAAGCCTCCGGAGATTTACATGGTGCCAATCTTATGAAAGCACTACAAAGACAAGATGTCAATGCCCAATTCAGATTTTGGGGAGGCGATTTGATGCAAAAGGTGAGTCCTACACTTGTTAAACACTATCGCGATTTGGCATTTATGGGTTTTCTGGAGGTCGTCATGAATTTGAGAACCATTACCAAAAATCTCACCTACTGTAAAACCGACATTGAAAGTTACAACCCCGATGGTATCATCTTTATTGACTATCCGGGCTTTAACTTGCGTATTGCCAAATGGGCAAAACAGAAAGGCTACAGAACCCATTATTATATTTCACCACAAATTTGGGCCTGGAAAGAAAATAGGATTCACGCCATCAAACGTGATATAGATAAAATGTATGTCATCTTACCCTTTGAAAAAGAGTTTTACGAAGACAAACATCAATATCCGGTGGAATTTGTTGGCCACCCGTTAATTGACGCTATTGCCGACCGTAAGCAAGTGAGTGAATACGAGTTTAGAGCCAAACGTGGGCTGACCGATAAACCAATCATCGCTTTATTGCCAGGAAGCAGGAAGCAGGAAATTCGCAAGATGCTAACGGTGATGTTAAGCATTGTCAAGGACTTTGAAGATTATCAATTTGTTATAGCCGGTGCTCCAAGTCAAGACTTTGATTTTTATAAAACCTTCATTAAAAAAGAAAATGTTTCATTCGTAAATAATAAAACCTATGATCTTTTGAGCTTGGCAACGGCGGCACTGGTGACTTCAGGAACGGCAACTTTAGAAACCGCTTTGTTTAAGGTCCCAGAAGTAGTTTGCTACAAAGGAAGCTGGCTTTCTTATCAAATAGCAAAACGCGTCATTAATTTAAAATATATTTCCTTGGTCAATCTGATTATGGACAAACCTGTTGTCACCGAATTGATTCAAGGTGATTTTAATTCCAAACGCCTCAAAAAGGAATTAGTAGATATTTTACGGCCCGAGAAAAGAGAAACACTTTTTATGGAGTATTTTCACTTAGAGAAGACATTGGGAGGAAAAGGTGCAAGCGAGAAAACGGCAGAGTTGATCTTCAAAGACATTAAAGAATATAAAACCAAATAGCTTTTTCCAAAAACTATATACTTTCAAAATTCCCTTAGCGTTTAATAAATAACCTTGGGGCGAGTTAAAACTTATGGATAAGATAATATGATTTTCAATCGAGAAAAGCTTCGGAAGATCAAAATCCACTAAGGGGAATAAATTTATATTTTTTCAAAAACGACATGTCACCTTATGAAAAAAATTGTCTTAATCCTTGTTTTGTTTATCGCATTGAGCAGCTGCAATGCTCCAAAGGGTATTTTAACGTCCAAGACAAACAGAGTTGAAACCCATCAGAAAACATCCACTTCAAATCCCATTCTCTCCATTGAGAGCAATAATTTTGAGTTAACCCCAGTGGATTTAACCCCCATTGGTCTGAATATTAAAAGTGAACTCCCAAAAACCATCGACACCAAAGCCAACAGAATAGTAGATTATGCTTTTGCATTTGATGGTGTAAGATACAAACGTGGCGGTACAACCAAAGACGGCATGGATTGTTCTGGGTTAGTAGTTACTACTTTTGATAGCGAAAACATTTCACTCCCAAGAGTTTCAAGAGACATGGCTAGGATGGGAACATCGATTAAACTACAAGAGGTCAGTAAGGGCGATCTTTTGTTTTTTGCCACTCGTAAAAATAGTAAGACTATTAGCCATGTCGGAATTGTTACAACGGCAAGAGATGGTTATGTAGAGTTTATACATGCAAGTACTAAAAATGGAGTCATTGTTTCGAACATGGCAGAAAAGTATTGGTACTTTGCCTTTGTACAGGCAAGACGTGTGATATAGTAGCTATTTCAAGTAAATGGCCAACTTTTGACCCTAAGTTATAATAAATTTATATTTTTATAAAAAATTACTTTATATAACCGATGAAAAAGATTGCCCTACTCCTTCTTTTATTGATCACTTTTAGCAGCTGTAAATCCTCTAAGCGGGTTGTGACCACAAAGTCAAAGACCGAAAAAACAGACTCCCGAACTCGTAAATCAACTTCAAATACTTACAATCCCCAAGCGGATAAAGTTGTAGATTATGCTCTCAAATTTGACGGTGTAAAATACAAATATGGCGGTACCACAAAAAAAGGCATGGATTGCTCTGGACTAATAGTGACCTCCTTCAACAGTGAAAATATTTCTTTGCCACGAACGACTGGAGATTTATCTACAACCGGGGATTGGATTGACTTGAAACAAGTGACCAAAGGCGATTTATTATTTTTTGCTACACGAAAGAACAGTCGAAAAGTTAACCATGTGGGAATTGTTACGGAAGCTCGTAATGGAAACGTTGAATTTATTCATGCAAGCACGAGTAGTGGCGTCATGGTTTCCAATCTCGCCGAAAAATATTGGTACTTCGCCTTCGTACAGGCAAGACGTGTTTTATAGTGCTTATTTTTAGTAACTTAGATTTATGAAGTTACTAAATTTTGCAATCATCAAGATTACCCTCTGCCTTATAATAGGCATTCTTTTTGCGCATTATTTTGACATTCCCATTATTTATAGCTTTCCGCTCACTTTAATTTTAACATTAGGGCTTGCCGTATTCCTGATCAGCGAAAAAAAACGCTTGGTAAAATCCTACGGATTTGGAATTCTAACGGTCTTCACCTTTATAACAATTGGTATTTTAACCTATCAACTGCACGACCAAAAGTCGTTCAAGCAACATTACACACAACATTTTGATCCTATTAATGATTCGATAGAAACGATAAACATTAGAATTAGGGAAGTCCTTAAATCAAGTGTCTATCACGATAAATATATTGTTGACATCCTAAACATAAATAATCAGCAACATATCGGAAAAACACTTTTGAATGTTCAAAGAGATAGTCTTCTCCAGGTTTTTGAAGTGGATGCTATTTTTGTAACCACATCGCCTCTAACCGATTTGAATCCTCCGATCAATCCCAACCAATTCGATTATAAAAAATATCTCGAAAAACAATATATCTATCACCAGATCTATACTAACCAAGATGAACTATTGCGCGTTTCATCAAACCCACATACGATTTTAGGCTATGCTGCCCAATTGCGAGCCCGAATCAATTCAAAATTAAAGTTACACAATTTCAAACCAGACGAACTCGCTTTGATAAATGCCCTGTTATTGGGCCAGCGTCAAGATATCAGTCCTGAAATCTACAATAGCTATTCCAGGGCAGGTGCCATTCATATTTTAGCCGTGTCCGGATTGCACGTTGGTATTGTCCTCCTGCTTCTCAATTCATTGTTCAGACCCTTGGAGTATTTCAGACGTGGAAAACTACTAAAAACTCTATTGATTTTGTTCGTTTTATGGGGGTTTGCAGTGGTAGCAGGGTTGTCGGCATCGGTTACCAGAGCAGTGATGATGTTCAGTGTTGTGGCTATTGGAATGAATTTAAAGCGGCCTTCCAATATTTTCAATACGCTTGCCATTTCCATGTTGTTTCTTTTGCTTTTCAAGCCCCTATTTCTTTTTGATGTAGGATTCCAGATGAGTTATCTGGCAGTCATTGCCATTGTGAGTTTTCAACCACTATTGGCGAACTTATGGCAACCACAATTAAAACCTATTCGAAAATTATGGGACATATTAACAGTGACGATAGCGGCACAGTTTGGAGTAATCCCCATAAGCTTGTTCTATTTCCATCAATTTCCAGGGTTGTTCTTCCTGTCCAACCTGGTGATTATTCCTTTTTTAGGATTAATTCTGGGGATGGGTATTCTTATTATTTTATTGGCTTCATTTAGTTTACTCCCTTCGTGGCTTGCCGATATCTATGGCGGTATCATCAATTTAATGAACAGTTTTGTCCAATGGGTCTCACTTCAGGAACGCTTCGTCTTTTCAGACTTGTCTTTTAGCTTGCTTCAAGTACTAACTGCTTATCTTCTGATTGTGACCTTGGTTTTATTATCGAAAAAACCAGGCTTTAAACGTTTGACCATCGCGATGTTTGCGGTATTGATTTTTCAATCCGTATTGATTTTTGAAAAGAGAGACAACCAACATGAAGAATTTGTTGTCTTTCACAAAAGCAGACATAGCCTACTTGGAATAAAGAAGAACACCACTTTAACCGTAGCGCATAATTTTGACAGCCTAACTTCCAGTAGAGACCATGTCATTAAGAATTATAAAATTGGTAATGCAATAAATAAACTCAAGAAGGACAGTTTGGAAAATATCTATGTATTCGGAACTACAAGAATTTTGGTTGTTGATAGTGCGGGTATTTATGAGATTCCACAGCTCAATCCAGAGGTTGTAATTTTGAGAGATTCACCAAAAATAAACCTAAACCGATTAATGGATTCTATAAATCCGCAATTGGTTATTGCAGATGGCAGCAATTATAAAAGCTATGTTAAACGATGGGAACTTAGTTGTATGAAACGAAATATTCCATTTCATTTGACCGGTAGAGAGGGTGCTTTTGTATTGAGAAAACAATAACTCTATTGTGGTTGTGCTTCCCGAAGATTTCGCGGATGTGTTTTTGTTTCCCGCAGATTTCGGGGATTTACGCAGAGACTTGTCAGCCTCAAAACACAAAAAGACCCTTTTCACTTAACCGGCAAAAAGGGCACTTTTAAATTTTAAAGACTTGACTAAAATTAATGAGGATATACTTATGTTTTCCAAATGCGAACTTCGTCTTAATAGCTCAATAGAAAATTTCCTAACTACCCCTTAAACTCAGGTTTAAATGCAGTATAAAAGGCATTGAATTCTTCTTGGGTTTTTATTTCCTTATGGCTGTCGTTCAGAAACATTTTAAGGTACAATTCCAGTTGCTGCGGATTTTGATAACCTCTAACCGGTGTAATAATATCACCTTTTTCATCAAAAAACATGATGGTTGGATAGGCATTTACTTGAAACGCATAGGTTAAATCGTGTACACTGTTCCGACGGCTGGCCATTTCTGGCTTATAGCCTTTATTGGTATAAGTATTACCCTTGTATTTGACAACATCATTACCCTCGCCATTAAATTTAACGGCATAATAATTAGCGTTGACATATTTGGCAACATCAGGATTTTGAAAGGTGTTTTTGTCCAACATCTTACAAGGACCACACCAATTGGTATAAACGTCCATCATGATTTTTTTAGGTTTCTTTTTTTGGAGCTCCAAGGCCTCTTCAAAAGTGACCCAGTTAATTTGTTGCGCGATACCATTAAAGGACATTAACAATGTCAATACCCCTATAAATGCTAACTTCTTCATTTTATTCATTTTTTGCAAATCTAAGTGGAAACTACAAAAAATGCTCCAAAGTTGGAGCATTTGACGTTTATTTAACAAATTTTTCAATTATCTCACCCCGTGCATCAGTTTTTTGAGAACAGGATTTAATACCATGGATACAAAACCAACCGCAATTGGAATGACTGCAAAAATCAAAAAGAAGGTTCCTAACGAATACTCTGCTGAGATCTTATCAATCATACCTCCCATAGTGTTCGCAAGTTTTTGACCAACAGCAATTGCCAAATACCAAACCCCGAACATGAAACCAATCATACGTGCCGGTACTAATTTACTTAAATACGACAATCCCAATGGTGATAGACAAAGCTCGCCCATGGTGTGGAACAGGTAGGCCAATATCAAGAAGATCATGCTTACGGAAGCTGTTTGTGCTCCCGATGGAATATCTGATGCCCCGTAAGCCAATACTGCAAATCCAACACCCAACAATACCAAACCTAGCGCATACTTCATGGCCGCACTCGGATTGTATTTACTTTCCCACCATTTTGAAAAAATGGGTGCCAATGTGATGATAAAGAACGAGTTTAAAATTCCGAACCAAGTGGCGTCAACTTTCAATTCTTCAGAGAAAGACTTGTCGTAAATACGGTAAATAACGAGGATCCACAATCCAAGAAAGGCAATAGCCAACACAATATTTGAAGCTCCAATTTTGGTGAAGGTCTTTTTGAAAATCAAGAAAATAACATAGGTGATGATGATCAATGGAATAGTGGTCAATAATCCGTCAACAATTTTGAATATTGTTGCGGTATTTCCAGTTAGATCGCGATTGGTATAATCACTTGCAAACAAGGTCATTGATCCTAAAGACTGCTCAAAGAATGCAAAAAAGAATACTGTGAATAGAGCGAAAACTGAAACGGCAACCAATCGATCTCGTACTATAGGTATATAGCGGGAGATACGCATGATCAATAATATTAGAAAGAGTATTAACGCTGCAATTACGACCACATTTGAACCACTCCATCCCATGAACTCAAAAGGCAGCATCGTACTTCCTCCAATTTTCTCAATGGGATCATTAAACAGATAAATCAATCCGCCAACTGATGATAAGGCTATGAGTATTTTATCAAATGTGGTAAACGGATTCAACTTAGTAGCCACTTCCACCTCCTCCTTTATCACCTCCGGATCATTGACATCTTCGGCATCATGTAAAACCACATCAATTTTCTTTGTTGGTGCTGCGCCAATTTTCCCAAATATTTTGTGTGCCAGTAAAAACTGAAGCATGCCCAAGAACATAAAAATCCCAGCCAGTCCAAATCCGTAGGCCCATCCGTAATTTTCAGCCAAATATCCACAAAGCATCATTCCGAAGAAAGCTCCTGCATTGACACCCATATAAAATATAGTGTAGGCGCCATCCTTTTTGGATTCCCTGGTTTTGTACATCTCCGAAATGATCGAAGTGATATTTGGTTTAAAAAATCCTGTTCCGAGTACCAATAGAGCCAAACCTAAATAAAAGGACATTGTTGTTTCCATTGCCATTGCGGCGTGTCCAAGAGTCATAATGATACAGCCAATAACAACGGCCATGCGGTATCCTGTCCACTTATCGGCTATCCAACCTCCAATGATAGGTGTTAAATATAAAAGCGAGGCGTAAGTACCAATTAAGGACAAGGCGTGCTCGCGTGGCCAATCCCAACCTGGGTTATCGCTCACTAAAGGTGCCGTTAAAAACAAGATCAAAAGGATACGCATTCCGTAGAAAGAAAAGCGTTCCCACATCTCTGTAAAAAAAAGAATAAATAAGCCTATTGGATGTCCGAGAACCGTGTCTTTAAAGAGATTTTCAATATCAGTATTCATAATTTGCTACACAATATAATTAGTTATTAATATCTGGATCTGCAAGTTCAAAAGGCTCATTGTCCTTGATTTCATGCTCATGATCTTCAGCACCATGGGTCAATTTTTTAAGTTTCTTCAAAAACACAATCAGCAACAGACCAAAGGATACCGTAAAGATAGTCAGCCACATAAATGTAGCGTACTCTTGTGCACTTTGATCTTCTTCTAAAACAAAAGACACTCCATAATCTTTCCCATCCCCTTTACTCTCTAAATTCTGTGCCTTATCCTTATCTTTTTCAAATACTAATCTGGCGTGATAAGGATTTGAGGCGGTAATTCCATCTTCTTTAAGTGTTGTCAGCAATTCGTTTGTATTGGCGTCGGCTTTTTGGGATAGTTCAAAGAGATTATTTAAGATGGTTCCACTATTTACATCTTTATAAATGACTTGGTCATTTTCGGCATAAACTTCGGCTTTGATACTAAAATTCTTATCCTCATTGATTGGGTAGTCATAGATGGTGACTATTTTCTTTTGTTCATTTCTAATTTTCATGGAATCCTTAGAAATAAATGGAATGACCTCTTGTTTACTTACGATCATTTCTCCTTGAAACGGTTCCAATTGTGAAGACGATCCGATACTTCCGGCCAATCTATTTCCAAAACCTGTTGCTGCAAAATAAACGCCCATCATGATAGAAGCATATTTGAGAGGGGCCAATTTGGTTATAAATGATAAGGACACCGGAGACGTACATAGTTCACCTATAGTGTGGAACAGGTATGCCAAAAAGATCCAGAACATGGCGGCTTTCCCAAAGGCTTCTGCACTTGCCTCTTTGGATGCAAACATCATAAATACAAATCCTAGGCCCATAATAATAGTGCCCACAGCCATTTTAAATAAGGATGAAGATTCTCTTCCCTTCTTTTTCCACCAGATCCAAAAACCACCTACAATGGTTCCAAAAATAATGATATAACCCGCATTGAGCGATTGGAATACAGCAGCCGGAATTTCTTCCAACCAACTCAATTCAACCGTACGGTCAACTTTGGAATCTGTATAAAGATTCATCAAACCTCCAGCTTGCTCAAAGGCTCCCCAAAAGACAATGACAATCAAAAACGATATAAGCAAAACGATAACGCGGTCTTTTTCAATTTTAGTGAGTGGTTTTTTTCTGGCCAATCGTTCTGCTTCGCTTGCCGATTCACCTCCAGAAAACTCCCCAACACCTTTAAGGAATTTTTGACCCCAAACAAAAACTATTTGACCAATCAGCATTCCGATTCCGGCAAGACCAAACCCATAATGCCATCCGTAATAATAGGCGACAAAACCAACAGTAATACTGGCAAGGAAAGCACCAATATTGATACCTATATAAAAAATTGTAAATCCGCTATCACGTCTAATATCACCTTCTTGATATAGGCCACCCACCATGGTTGAGATGTTAGGTTTTAGTCCGCCAACACCCAATATAATAAGGATAAGTCCTGTAAAAAAGGCCCAATCTTGAGGAATTGCCAGGATACCATGACCAAAACAAAGTAATAGTCCACCAAAGAGCACGGTTTTCTTTTGTCCTAAAAACTTATCCGCAATCCATCCTCCAGGGATGGAAGCCACATAAACCAGCATAGTGTACCAGCCATAAAGCCAAATAGCATCCTTGTTGCTCCACCCCAGCCCTGGATCAATTGCTGTAGCAGAAGTAGCGATGTAAAGTACCAGGATTCCCCGCATCCCATAGTAGGAGAAGCGTTCCCACATTTCAGTGAAAAATAGTATAAAAAGACCTGCTGGATGCCCAAAGATTTCTTTGCGATTTTTGGGTTGAGATACTGCTGTTGACATAAGATTTTAGATTGTTTTAGATTTTAAAAATAGTGTATTAATTATTGTGAATCAGTCTATATCGCAAATAATCTACATTTTACAGTCTCGAATGAACATTCTTAAAATAGGTCAAAACCACAAAATATTGCTTATTACGAGGCATGCTCTACTTTTATGAGTAAAAAAATGACTTCAGTTATTTTTCTATAATTTTCTTAAAAACCTGATGTTCCTTAATTCAGGAATCTTTATCAAACTTATTATAATTTATGGCCTATAGAATTAAAACTAATTAATTCCATGCATCATTTTCTTTAGCTTAGGATTCAGTATTAACAAAATGACCGCTGCAAAAATTGGTATTGCCGCAATGATCAAGAAAAAGATGGACATTGAGTACGTTTCCGAAATTTTATCAATATATGACCCTGTCATTCCAGCAATGAAGTTGGCTATGGCCGAAGCGGTAAACCACAATCCAAACAATAATCCTGCTAAGCGCTTTGGCGATAGTTTAGACACATAGGACAATCCGACCGGTGAGAGACATAATTCTCCCATGGTATGGAAAAAATAGGCCAATATCAACCAAATCATGCTTACTGAGGCCACTTTTGCACCTTGTGGGATACTACTCGCCCCTAATGACAATACCACAAATCCAACGCCTACCAAAGTCAAGCCCATAGCGAATTTGACCGGACCGGAAGGATTCCATACTTTTTCCCATAATCTACTAAAAGATGATGCGAGAGTAATAATAAAAAAGGAGTTCAGAATTTGAAACCAAGAAACTGTGACTTCGGTATGCTCCAAACTAAACTCTCTATACACTTTCCAAACGCCCAAAACCCATATAATGACAAAAGAAATTGCAGTAAAAATGATGGTCAATGGATAATCCTTGAAGATTTTCTTTCCTAATCCATAAAGCACCCAGGTAACGATTAATATTGGAAAAATTGTCAAAATAGCATCCACCCATTTAAATATGATTCCAGTGTTGCCTTCCAAAACTCTTTGTGTATAATCTTTAGCAAAAACAGTCATAGACCCTCCGGCCTGTTCAAAGGCAAAGAAGAAAAATATACTGGCCACCATCAGTACACCTACAACTACCAATCGATCTCTTACAATGTGAGCAGGAGTTTGCTCTTCTTTTATATCTTCTTCAACCTCTTCAAGATCGGTAGGTATTTGCTTTTTAGGCTGTTCACCAATGATTCCAAAAATCTTACTTCCAAAATAGAATTGCAACATCCCGAACAACATAAAAACTCCAGCCAAACCGAAACCATAATGCCATCCTATTTTTTCACCAATATAACCACACAACAACATTCCTAAAAATGCCCCAGCATTAATACCCATATAGAAAATGGTATAACCTGCGTCCTTTTTAGAACTTGTATCCGGATATAAATTTCCAACCATAGAGGATATATTCGGTTTAAACAAACCATTACCAAAAATCATAAATGCAAGTCCTATATAAAAGAAAGTAGGATTCACCATTTCTAAGGCCATAGAGGCATGACCCAAAGTCATAATTAATGCACCCAGCAAAATTGCCTTTCTAAAACCTGTCAATCTATCGGCAATCATTCCTCCAATAAGCGGGGTCAAATAAACCAAACCAGTGTACCAAGCATAAAGCTGCATAGCATCTGCATTACTCCATTCCCAACCACCTTTACTTATTTCTGTGATTAAGAAAACCGTTAACAAAGCCCGCATTCCATAATAACTGAAGCGTTCCCACATTTCGGTAAAGAATAATATAAACAATCCGGCAGGGTGCCCCATTACCATTGTTTCATCTACGCCTTGTTTTGCTAAATGAGCGATTAATCCCGGGTCTCTTTCTTGACTCATAAGTTCAGTTTTTATAAATTTTCTTTAATATAGTTAGTCATTTTGGTATATAGATGCAATCGGGTATTTCCACCGTAAATACCATGGTTTTTGTCAGGATAGATCATCCATTCAAACTGTTTATTGGCTTGGATCAGTGCTTCTACCATTTGCATGGTATTTTGTACATGAACGTTGTCATCCGCTGAACCATGGATCAATAAGAAATTACCTTTCAATTTGTCCACATGAAATATCGGGGAGTTGTCATCGTAACCTGAAGGATTTTCTTGAGGTGTGGTCATATAACGTTCCGTATAAATTGTGTCATAATACCTCCAGCTAGTCACCGGTGCCACAGCAATGGCCATTTTAAAGACGTCATTTCCTTTAAATAGTGCGTTACTGCTCATGAATCCGCCGTAACTCCATCCCCATATTCCTATTCGGTCTTGATCGATATAATTCCTGGCAGCTAATTGTTTTGCGGCATCAATTTGATCTTCAACTTCATATTTGCCCAATTCATATTGTGTTACCTTTTTAAATTCTGCACCTTTGAATCCAGTTCCTCTACCATCCACACAGGCTATGATATACCCTTTTTGGGCTAAAAAGTAATACCAATAATCATTGGCAGCATGCCATGAGTTCTTAACAGACTGAGAGCCTGGCCCAGAGTATTGGAACATAAATAACGGATAGGTTTTGGAGGCATCAAAATCGGTTGGCTTGATCATCCACATGTTTAAATTATTACCATTTACGGCTATGGTGCTGAATTCTTTTTCAGGAAGATTATAGGCTTCCAAACTCTTCTCTAATTTGGAGTTTTCTTTGATTACTTTCACCAATTTTCCGTCTTTTGCGGTATGCAAGGTGAATTCTGGAGCCTTTGTTGCACTTGAAAACGTATTGATGAAATAGGTGAAATCGGCGCTAAAATCGGCTGAATTAGTACCTTCCATTTGAGTGAGGCGCTTTTTGTTTTTCCCATTAATTCTAATGGAATAAACATCTCTATTAATGGAACCGTTTTCTACAGATTGGTAAAACAACGTATTGTTCTTTTCGTCAAATCCATAATAATCGGTCACTTCCCATGGTCCCTTCGTAACTTGGTTGATCAATTTACCATCTTTTGAATAATGATAGATATGGTTGAAACCATCGGCTTCAGACGTCCAAATAAAACTGTTATCCTTTAAGAAAGTGAGGTTGTCCGTCACATCGATATAGGCTTTATCTTTTTCGGCAAGCACCAACTTAGAACTCATATTATTGGCGTGGATCATCCATAAATCAAGTTCATTTTGATGTCTGTTGGTGTATTGCGCACTAAGAACGTTGGCGTCGTTAGTCCATTCAATTCGCGGAATATAAAAATCTGAATACGGTTTTGAGAGTTGCACATCCTTGATTTTATCCGATTTCAAATCATAAATATGAAGCGAAACAAGTGCATTGGCTTCACCTGCTTTTGGATATTTGAAAACCTCTTGCTTCGGATACAGGCCCTGTCCATAAACATCCATTGAGAACTCTGGCACTTCGGTCTCATCAAAGCGGATAAAGGCCAAATAAGTACCGTCAGCATTCCATTCGAAGGCACGAACGAAAGCGAATTCCTCTTCATATACCCAATCTGTAATACCGTTGATGATTTTATTCTTTTCTCCATCAAAGGTAATTTGAGTCGTTTGGTTACTTTCAAAATCTTTGATGTACAAATTGTTATGATAACCATAGGCTACTTTTTTTCCATCTGGAGACAAGGTAGGTTCCTGTATTTTTTCATCGGCTATTTTCACCAAAGTCTTTGTTTTGACGTCATAAACGTAGAATATTCCTAAAGTCGATCGGCGGAAAATAGGCTCAACCTCAGTAGCCAAAATGATTTTACTTTCATCTTTACTAAAGCTGTAATCTGAAAAGTACTTAATGGCATCCAGATTGGATGAATTTACTAAAGTCTCAACTTTGGATAAAGTTTTATAATCATATACATCTATTGCTGTCGAACCTTGGTCAAAATTTAATACGGCGTAGTGTTTTCCGTTGTTCATGGAATGTAAAGACTGAATTCCTTCGGTCCTAAACGTACCATTCCAGATGGCATCGAGAGTGATTTCCTTGTTCTGGGCTGAGGCTAAAACAGTTACCAAAAAACAGACAAACAAGGAACTTTTCAAATACTTCATTAGGAGATTTATTTTTGATAAAATGCTGTCAAGGATACTAAAAATAATGCAAAAACACTAAACTTTAATCGTTAAAAACGTAAAGCCAAAATTTGTGACTTTATATTCATGGCAAGAATAGTATCTTTGCATTTATAAACACCACTTATGCGCAAACCAATTAACGGCTTCTCAAAACTATCTAAACTAGACAAAATCAAATGGATTACTGCCACTTATTTTAAGGATGCAGAGGCCGCCAAACAAGCCATTAAACAATATTGGAATACTGACAAGAAGCTACAACAGCTTCATGATGAATTTATTGAAAACACCATCACCAATTATTATTTGCCTTTTGGTGTGGCACCAAACTTTTTAATCAATGGGAAGTTATATACCATCCCAATGGCTATTGAAGAAAGCTCGGTAGTGGCTGCAGCAAGTAATGCCGCCAAGTTCTGGTTGGATCGTGGCGGGTTTAAAACTGAAGTGATTTCCACCACAAAAATTGGCCAAGTGCATTTTATGTACCATGGCAATTTCGAGAACTTACAAAAGTTCTTTACCAGCGTAAAACCGAAGCTTATTGAAGACACCCAAGAAATTACCAGTAGTATGGAAAAACGAGGCGGGGGTATTCTGGACATTGAGCTAAAGAACAAGACCAAAGATTTAAAGGATTACTATCAGCTTCATGCCACCTTTGAAACATTGGATGCCATGGGCGCGAACTTTATCAATTCTTGCTTGGAACAATTTGCCAAGACCTTTAAATCTGAAGCGCTTCATTTTGAACACTTTTCTGAGGCCGAAAGTCATATCCAAATCGTGATGAGTATTTTATCCAACTACGTGCCCAATTGTTTGGTTAGAGCTGAAGTCTCCTGTCCTGTTGAAGACCTAAATGAGGATACATCGATGTCTTCAGAAGACTTTGCACACAAATTTGTACAAGCTATTAAGATTGCTGAGATAGAGCCTTATAGAGCCGTCACACACAACAAAGGCATAATGAATGGCATTGATGCAGTTGTTCTTGCTACGGGTAATGATTTTAGAGCTGTCGAAGCAGGTGTTCATGCCTACGCCGCAAGACATGGAAAATATAGCAGCTTGTCTCATGCAGAAATAAAAAATGGAGTGTTTAAATTTTGGATGGAAATTCCTTTGGCACTCGGCACCGTTGGCGGATTGACCAATTTACATCCTTTGGTAAAAGTAGCCTTGGAAATGTTAGGACAGCCAACGGCAAAAGAATTGATGCAGATTGTGGCCGCTGCAGGTTTGGCACAAAATTTTGCTGCATTGCGTTCTTTGACCACTACAGGGATTCAAGAAGGCCATATGAAAATGCACTTGATGAATATCCTCAATCAACTCAATGCCACTGTCAAAGAAAAAGAGAAAATGGTAGCATATTTCAAAAACAACACTGTTACACATAGTGCAGTAGAGGCAGCCCTGAGCAACTTGAGGTTATTGGCCAACGAATAGTCAAACTCAAAATATCAAATAGTAAGCTCCAAACACTAAATATCAAAATCCAAATACCAAAATCCAACGATTAAAAATTGAATCCTCAAAAATTTTATAGCAACGGGAAACTATTGATTACAGGTGAATATCTTGTTCTTGATGGCGCACTTGCTCTAGCCGTACCAACAAAATACGGCCAATCGCTTACCGTAGAACCTTATGAAAAACGGATCTTAAAGTGGGAAAGTTTTGATTCAGATGGAAAGTTATGGTTTGAAACCGATCTTTTAATAAACGATGGAGGGCAATTCGCTAATGCGGCACATCATCCTATTGCTGATCGGTTATTGCAAATTCTAAACGCGACAAAAAAACAAAACCCAAGGTTCTTAAATATTAAAACCGGATTAAAAGTAAAGACCCAAATGGACTTTCCTATAAATTGGGGGCTCGGGACCTCCTCTACGCTTATCAACAATATTTCGCAATGGGCAAATATTGATCCTTATGAATTGCTAAAAGACACATTTGGAGGTAGTGGTTATGATATAGCCTGTGCTATACACAATGTGCCTATCACCTATCAACTTGGAAATCATGAACGGACTGTTATTGAACGGACTTTCAATCCAGAGTTTAAAAACCATTTGTATTTTGTATTTCTCAATAAAAAACAAAATAGCAGAGAAGGCATTGCGGCCTACCAAAAGAATAAAAACGATACTGATCAGGCTCTGACTGAAATCAATGCCATAACCAACGATATGATCAGCTGTGACAACTTAAAAACCTTTCAGTTTTTAATGCAAAGTCATGAAACCATTATCTCAAAAGTTATTAAACAACAACCAGTCAAAGAAACCCTGTTTAAAGATTTTAAGGGTAGTATTAAAAGTCTTGGAGCTTGGGGTGGTGATTTTGTTTTGGCTGCATCTGAAGGTCAACCAGAGACCTATTTTAAGGAAAGAGGATTTGAAACCATCGTCCCTTATGCAAATATGGTATTGCAGTAGAAAGACTCAGGATTTATGGAATCAACCAGTATGTCGTCATACAGGGCCGGCATACAGGGGACATTGTCTTGAAATAAAAGTATTATATTTAGTATAGAGTATTAAGACTGAATTCGTTAAATATCGAAGACTCGAGGTTTATTGTAAATGTCGATTACAAATATGGGGGCTTACCCCAAATCTATAGAAAGGTTTTATGAAATTCTTCTTTGTGACATTTGTGAAAAAACTATGAAGTAAAAAATCTCTAAAGATATTCGCCATATAATAATACTACTCGCCTTCTACTTGCAATTCACTCGTAATATTTTCGACAGTTTTAATATCAATATTGGATGTGATTTGAATCTGCAAATTAGATAATCTCGATCAGATTCTTAACAATGATCATAATTTCAATGATGGATAAGGTCTTACATTAAGTTTCGCACAGAAAGTATCAAGGATCACAAAGTAAACTCAATGGAAATACGAAACAAATTGATGTATTGGGTTTACGAAAAATACAGAAAAGTCAATTACATTAAAAACATTTACTTCTCCAAAATATTAGCTTCTCTATTCAATGTAAATCTAATCTTATTAAAATTTCAGACTTCTAAAAATCCGTGTAATCCGTGATCTCGATAGCTATGGCGACGTGTCAAAATGGAAAGAGGATCGAATGCGCAGATGTAAGAATGTATTAACAACGAAGAAAAAATATGATAAAAAAAAAGGAGATCCTAAATTTAAAGACCTCCTTTTTAATATAAATATCTAAAAACTACTAATAAAATGTAGCTCTATTATCAACAATTTCTGCAGCCTCCTTTAAAGCTTCATAAGCATTAATTTGGGCACCGTTTAATCGAGAACTGTTCAAACGGTTGGCAATGGCCTGATAATTGTCCAACTTAGGAGCAGCGGTCTTTTTGGTCACTTCAACCATAAATACACCTTTATTACCATCAATCAATTTAGAAGTTTCACCTTCTTTCAAACCGAAAGCTACACCTACTACTTTAGGCTCTAAACCGGCACCAGATAAGGTTGGGTTTTTCATGTTCACGCCGTTTGCAGTTGATACCGATACATTTTGACCTTGGGCTACAGCTTCTACAGTAGAGCCAGATATCTTTTCACGGATCAATTTTGCTTTCTTCTCTTTTCTGATTTCTGGTATAACGCTCGCCGATGCAGCCTCAGGAGTCATCAATCCTTTTTTGTTAACACCAGTGACTTGAACCACGGCATATCCAACTCCAGGAATTGAAAAACGCTTGTAATCTCCAACTTTCGTTCCTTTTTCGAAAGCCCAACGCACAATAGATCTTTGACTTCCCAATCCAGGAATGTTTTCATCAAGCTCCTTAATATTATTAACAGGTCTTACTTCTACATCATTCTCTTTTGCCACATCTTGAAAGTCGCTCGTTTGAAGTGCTATTTCGAACTTCGAAGTTTTGTTGAATACATCATCGATCGTTTTTTCGGAAGGCTCAATCTTTTGAGCAAGAGTAGCCACCTTAACCATACGATTCTTCGCTTTCTGATCTAATATTTCGATGACGTGGAATCCAAAGTCGGTTTTTACAACACCCATATCACCTGTATTGTTTTCGAAAGTGTAATCTCTAAATTCAGGAACCATAGAATTGTAGGCATACCAATCTAATACACCTTCTTTCTCATTACTGACTTTATCGATAGAAAAATCCAGTAAATCAACAAATTTAGAACGGTCTTTTTTGATGACATTCAACAAACTATCCGCGGTAGCTTTTGCTTCTGCTTCTGTTTGGGTTGTTTCCATATCTGCAGCACGTGATCCCACGAATGGAATCAAGATATGTCTTGACTTCACCGAATCAGGCAAGAACTTCTCTTCAACTACTTTAGTTATCTTAAACATGCCATTATCCTTGTACGGGCCGTAATACTGACCTACACTAAGGTTAAAAATACTGTCTTGGGCTACATCTGGCAAGCTCGATTTCGTCACAAAACTGTCCGTGTACTTCACATCAGAATTTGCGTTGATAAAGCCTTCGATATCCTTAGTTTCCTTCAAACCTAAGACGGTATCCGTCAATTTAGAAACTTCATTGTACTCCACTCTTGTATTCAACAAGGCAGCAACATTATCTCTAACTGCGTTTTCATCATCTAAAGACGCAACCTCGCTAAATTGAACAAAAACAATATCCCTGGAAGCTTCAACTTCAAATTTCTTTTTATGTTTATTGATATAATCTGAAATCTCCGATTTAGAGACCTTAACTAAGCTATCTTCAATGGTAGTATAAGGGATATTTACAAATTTAAGGTCAACAGTAGCACTTTCCATAGCATATTCTACTTCAGCTTCGGCAAGTGTTGCTCCTACACCAGCTTTAACCAAGTTAAAATACGTCTGCTCCTTAGCTCCAATGGCAATCGCACTTTCGTTATTAACCCACTCGTTATAATTGATCTGGAAGTTTCCAAGCTGAGCTCTCTCTGGTGAGATAGCTTTTAAATTTGCTATAAACTCATTCAATCTGTTCTCATCGAAAATCCCAGCTTCATTCATGAATTCTGGAAACTCCGCGAAATTGTTTCTCAAAAGATTTCTCATTTGATCTTTCTCAACTGAAAGTCCCATGCCTTCAAATTGACTCTCCATTACGGCACGTCTTAATTCTTGGTCCCAAACCCTATTCATAGTTTGCGTTGAAGTGCTGCTAGGCCCCATTTGACGTTGCATGTTCTCAACACGCATCATAAAGTCCTCACGATTAATGTCGTTACCGTTAATAGTGGCGATGGTATCTTGCGATTCTCCAAAAGCACTACTGTTTCGAAACAAATCAGAAAGCACAAAAGCGAATAAGGCTAATGCGATAATTACAATGAGGAAAATAGAACGTTGTCTAATTTTATTTAAAACTGCCATTTTATTGTATAAGTTAGAAAATATAAGTGCGCGAAAATACCAATTTCTATCAAATAATAAAAGTAGAACTCCATTTTATTAAATTAATCTTGAATTGTTTATGATTGTCCGCGTTTGGCGATTCATTTATTGTGAATAAACATGGTGCGGGAGTGGACTGATTTACGAATGAAACGCTGACGGAAAACACGGATAACCGATGATCAAAGATTAACGCTATGCGATTGTTGATTGTTGATTGTTGATTGTTGATTGTGGAATGTGGATTGTGGATTGTGGATTATTGATATTGTTCATGCCTAAATAGCATTGATAATTGACCTACCGAATACCACCTTCTCAAAATCTAATCTTCAGCCAGCACCTTTAGACCTACTAAATCGATCTTTGTGTTGGAGACCTCCAATATCGTGAACAAATAATTTTCTATTTGAATCTGGTCATTTACATGTGGGATCTCTTCAGTTTCATCAACAATCAGTCCTCCTAAAGTTTCGTAGTTTTCGCCCTCTGGAAGGTCTAATTTATAGGCCTCATTGATATAATCAACTTCCAATCGGGCCGAAAATTTATAACTGTTCTCGTCAATCTTTTCCTCAATCAATTCAATGGTATCATGCTCATCTTCAATTTCTCCAAACAATTCTTCAATAATATCCTCCACTGTGATAATTCCCGAAGTGCCACCATATTCATCAATGACCACCGAAATGCTTTTACGTTTTTTTGTAAGAACGTTCAACACATCATTGACCAACATGGTTTCTGGTACGAATTCCACACCGCGCACAACCGATTTGATGTCTTTTGGTTTTTTAAACAGTTCAAAAGAATGTACATACCCAACAATATCATCCACAGAATCCTTATACACCAAAATCTTTGACAAGCCTGAAGAAGTAAATAGGGCTTTCAGGTTTTTAATAGGCTCATTGATATCTACGGCAATGATTTCGGTACGCGGCAACATGACTTCTCTTGCTTTAACATCTGAAAAATCAAGAGCGTTCTGAAAAATCTGAATCTCACTATCCACCTCATCATGTTCTTCTACCGATTCCATTTGCTCACTGATATAATTTCCCAATTCTACTTTGGTCATTACTAATTGCACATCCTCCTTACCCGTTTTAAAGAAGCGCTTGAGAATCATATTAGAAATCCAAATGACAAGATCAGATACCCAAGAAAATAAGCCATAAAAAAAATAAGCCGGTACAGCGAAGATTTTAAGGAGTGAGTTGGCATAAATCTGAAAGAATACTTTTGGCAAGAATTCGGCAGTAATCAAAATCAACAATGTTGAAATGACCGTCTGAGTAAGAAGACTCAGGTCTTGTAGCATATAATTTAGAAACGCGTAATCCGTGGGCAGAACGTCTTTAAACCAAGCGACTAACTTATCACCCATTAAAAATCCATAGACCACCAAAGCAATATTGTTACCAATAAGCATTGTGGCAATAAATTTGGAGGGTTTTGCAGTAAGTTTCGTGAGAGTTTTGGCCAAGAAATCATTTTGCTTTTTTGCAATTTCTATGTGAATCTTATTAGACGACACATATGCGATTTCCATACCGGAAAAAAAAGCTGATAAAATAAGTGACAGAATAATGATAAGCGCATTACTGTCCATAAATTACTGGTTATTGTTCATTTTCTTTCGGAAATGCTTCTTGAAAAAATACATACCAACGGCCATAAGAGCAAACACCAATAACATGATGGCCTTGCCATTCTCTACGTTCCACAACCGTATCGCCTCATATATAAAAAAAATAGCAATGAATAAGTAAGCGTATTGAATAACTTTATGAATCGTTTTCATGGTCATTATAATTTAGCGACAAAGATAATCAATTATTTATCTGAACATGAAATTAATGGTTTTTTTGAAACTAATCCCACTCCTAACAACTTTAGATGAGATGAAACCGATTGAAATCCGGCTTAAGCTAAAAAAGATGTATGCTCCAAGAACATTTACAGGGAAGTGTCGTCATCCAAATAGACCGTACTTGTAACCTCACTAATACCATAGCTGGTAAAATCGCGGTTAGAGTCAAAAGCATTTCCGGTAACTATTTTTGTAGGAGACACATATCGTACAGATTGGTTTGAAAACACCCAATCGCGTTTTTGGTCATAAAACAACTGTTCAGCAAAAATACTATCCTTAGTTTCAGTTGTAATTAGGACGTCGCCTCTTAAATCAATTAAGTCCGTATTGTTATACACAATAGCATAGTCAGCGACAATGATGCTTTTTTTGTTGTGTTCATCAAAAAGATGGAGGACAACGCCATCGGGAAACTCGTTATACGAAAATTCCCTGTTTGAAAAATCCAACATTTTCGGGCTTAGCAGATTCGCCTTTAAACGTCCGGAATCGATATATTTCAGATTTATATTTTCCGCAATACCAATAGGTTCATTTTGCCGAACTCCTATTTGCTGTACTTCTTTAAAGTTGTTTTTACATGAAAAAAACATAGTCACAGCAAAGGCTGTGACTATGTAGAATAAATGATATGATGATTTTAAGTTCATTTAAATTTTTGGAACGGTAACACTTAAACCAATCCAACATCCAATTCTAATGGTTTCACCAGAATTTCCGGCTGTAAAAATATCGGATTTTTGTGGTGCTTTTCCTTCGTAATTTGCGGCTAAACCTTCAGCATACGATCTTAAATTGGCATCCACTCTACCTGCTTTTCTAGCTTCTGAAGCGGCCAACCAGAATACAGCTCTCTTATTAAAAGTAGTATCCCCACAATTGTTTGCACTAGCGGCATACATTTGAGCAATTTCAATATGTGCTCTACCATTGGACGGATTCAATTCGACTGATTTCTGGAAATAATTTCTGGCTGCACCAAAATTACCTTGAGCTCTTAAACTCTTTCCAAACTTCATGGCCAATTTCGATTTTTTCAAAGGATTTTTTTCAAGGTCATAAGATTGATCCAAATAAGGTTTTGCTTCCTTCTCTTTCCCTTGATCCATTAACAAATTGTAAACAAAGAATTTTGTATCGGCTGATGGTGAAGACTCATCGTAAGCTTTTACCAGTTCAGTATATAAAGGATCATCTGTACATTCTTTGTTATACATTCTGCTTACCGCACGCTTTAACCATATAGCGTCAGTTTTGAACTTGTCAAAATCTCTTTTATACAATGGGATCAAAACCTCACAATTTGCCAAGATACCGAGTTTACTATCAATACTACCTGAAATCTTATCATAAGCTTCTAAGTAACTTTCATATTGTCTTTTATACTGCGCCTCTTTTTTGTCCAATTCCTTGCCTTCTTCTTCTTTTTCAACAAGTGGGTTCAACTTTTCAGTATAGTTATCAATCTCTTGACCAATTTTATCGATGACATCATCGTACTTATTAAAGACGTCCTGAACTTCTACCTCTTTGGCATCATGCATATCTACTATAGAAGAAAAATAGGCATACAAACCTTTTGGATTGGTGAAACTCTCAGGTGACTTTTTGTACAGTTCATCAAAGGCATCATACACTTGTTTGTTGCTTAGCCCTAAAGCATCCTTATAATCGAGTTTCAACATAGCCTTATCCTGAAGATTGCCTCCGGCAGTAAACTTATCCGGAAAATTAGCAAGGCCTTCGTCCCAAAGCTTCATTAAATCATTGAGGTAATTTACTTTTTCAGTACCTGAAGCTCGATCAATTTTGTCCTTTAAGATCCTATCACCATAATAATAGATCGCATAATTGAATTTAGGACATTTGTTTCGAAGCTTCATAAATGGTTCGTAAGCTTCATCATACTTTTTGCTCTTCGCATAATCACTCATTATTGTCAAGTTGAGCATACACTCTTCATCTTGCTGTGCAAAGCCCACATTGAATCCCATGAACAAAGCAAGAAGTAATAAAGTAAATCGTGTTTTCATCATATTAAATTTATTCTGTTAATTATATTTTCTTTTGTTGAACCATCTATCGTTTAAAGATAAGCTAATTTGCAAATTCATAAAATTTTCTTGAATTAAATTTGCTTTGGTAGTTCCCCTTTTACCAAACTCAAAACCGATATTGGCATTTGAGAAGAAATCTGCTCCAACAGGTAACCCAATCCCAAAAGACATGCCAAACTCATTAATTGTTTGATTATTTATTTCAAGGCCGGTGTTTTCGAACCTCACACCAGCTCTAAAAACCACTCGTTTCCAGTAACTTGAGAACGATTTATAATTTGGGATATAAAATCCACCAATTGCAATTGTAGAAGCATCTACAAACTCAGCATTTCCTATGGTAAAAATGGGATTATCAAATTCGCTGGTTTTTTGAAAGGAATATTCGGCACCAGCAAACCATTTTTGCGGTTCACCAATACCAGCTCCAATTGACATTTGAGTCGGCAAGGTCAAATCTGTCTTTTTTAAATTTTGGGCTTCCAAATCAGCTTCAATACTACTTATGATCAATTCTTGACTTGTAAATGGATCTACAACCACAGTAGAGAAATAGCGCTCATTCTCTGAGCTAATCGTACTTTTTGGCGTATAAGTCAACCCTGTGATCAATTGGAGTTTCTTAGTAATCATAGTTTTGTAATTCATACCAAAATTAAGATTGATACCGCTCAAATCTGAACGATTGTTCTCCTTGGAATGATATTGCAGTGGTTCTCCATCTTGATACCTAAACTGAAGGGCGTTATTTTGAACGTTTCCAAAATTATAGCTCGCATCTATTCCAATACCCAACTTAGGAGTGACTTGATACCCCAGTCCCAAAAATGCCTTATTAAGTCCACCTTGACCTCTAAAGCGCTGATCTAAGTTGCCATCCGAATTAGTCGATTCTAGCTTATACCCCACTGAAGTGTATGGCACCAAACCAAATCCCAATCCAAATTTGCCCATTGGCACGGCAAGAGCCATATAATCAAACGTTGTGGAGTTGGCGTTTTGCTTATCGTCATCTGTTTTTAGATTTAAGTGGCTTGAACTTCCACCCACGGTAAATTTTACAGGTCTGTTTTCATTGTTCCATACCTTAAGATTATTGCCAGCATAACCGGATGGATTGCGAAAATTGACGTGGATGCTGTCAGTGAAAATACTTATGCCCCCCATACTTCTGTTCTCCACTGTCCCTTTAAATTTTAAACTTCCAATACCGTAAAAAGAATAAGGAGATGCTGAGCCGTCTTGCGCTTGCGCCTGAATAGCGAAAACGGTGATGAAAACTATTACAAGTTTTTTTATCATTAGTGTGTATTATATTCTAAAATAAAGTTCAAACCCTCTAAAAGAAAATTCGAGTTGGCAAATATGCTATTTTTTAATTGCTTTGACAAGAAATTGGCATCACCACCTGTTAAAATAACTGTTAAATCTGAAAACTTCGCTCGATATTCATCAATTATTCCATCAATTTCCTTGACTACTCCATTGACCACACCCGAATGAATAGCGTCTTTGGTACTGTTCCCGATGAGAGTTTCCGGCAACTCGGTATCCAATAACGGAAGATTCGCCGTAAAATTATGTAAACTCTTATATCGCAAACGAATTCCCGGAGAAATAGCACCACCCAAAAATTCGTTTTGTCGATTTATAAAATCGTATGTTATACAACTACCTGCATCAATAATCAATACATCTTTATCTGCATATCGTTTCACCGATGCTGCAACAAGTGCAATTCGATCTACTCCCAATGTATTCGGGGTTTTATAGCGGTTGTGAAATGGAAACTTTAAATTGGAATCCAAAATGAGCACTTTGTATTGTTTTTGGAGCTTGGTAACGACCTCTTTTGGCATTTTCCCTACCGAAGCCAAGATGCATTTCTCGATCTTTGGATGTTTTTTTGAAATTTCTTTTTGTGTTTTTTCAAACTCATTTAACTCCACTACAATCTTGTTCACAAATTCATCTTCTTGAAATACAGCAAATTTGACAAGCGTGTTGCCCACGTCAACAATTAAATTCATAGTTTAATTATAAGCTGCAAATTTACGAAAGCAATTTTTATATCTTTTAGTTTTGCGAATAATAAAAATGCTTCTATATTTGCAACCTCGTTATAAACGACTGGTGCCTTAGCTCAGTTGGTAGAGCAAAGGACTGAAAATCCTTGTGTCCCTGGTTCGATTCCTGGAGGCACCACCATCAAAAACCCGAACATTGTTCGGGTTTTTTGGTTTTAGCAGGTTTTTAATTGGTTCCTGTTTCGCGCAATGTACGATAGGATGTCCCCTGGTTCCTCCGACGCTTCGGAGCTGGAGGCACCACCATCAATCTCGAAGGGTCGGGACGGACATTCGTTCGGGTTTTTTGGTTTTTAATTGATTCCTTTTTCGCGCAATGTACGATAAGATGCCC
>NZ_JALKAU010000040.1:0-32767 GCF_023015735.1 Gelidibacter sp. F63206 | reverse complement strand
CCGATGCTCTAACCAACTGAGCTACAACCACCGTATTGCACTTTTCACAGGAACATCTTAACAATGCTCCCCGCCCGAACGTGCCGTTCGGTACGGGCGGGTAACCAACTGAGCTACAACCACCGTATTGCACTTTTTATAGGAACATCTTAACGATGCTCCCCGCCCGAACGTGCCGTTCGGTACGGGCGGGTAACCAACTGAGCTACAACCACCATGTAACCGCATTCTTAAATGCGACTGCAAATGTAATTTATTTACTAATGTTTACAAAGTCTTTTGATGAAAATATTATATTAAATCGAATAAACTTTTAACTGCAGCATACCGCTCTACCGTAAAACCTTCAGCGTGCTCTGTTCCTATCAATCTACCCAAATCTCTCGCTCTGTAATCAATACTATCTGTAAAGTTTTTACTGCTGATGGGTGTTTGGGGTGCTTTGCTTTCAGGATCAAAGAATTGCGTTTTATAAGCTGCAACTGCTTGCATTTTTTTATCCATAAATCCCGACACATCAACCACAATATCCGGCTCAATATTTTTCCATTGAATATAATGGTACACATATTTTGGTCGCCAATGTTGTTGTTCTATTCCATTCAATTCGGTTTCAATTTTCATCAATCCGCTTAAAAAACAGGCATCACTCACCAATTGGCTGCCCTTGGCATGGTCAATATGCCGATCGTCAATAGCATTGCATAATACTATTTCGGGTTGATATTTTCTGATCATTCGGATCAGTTCCAATTGATGCGCTTTATCATTAATAAAAAAACCATCCGCAAAACCCATATTCTCTCTCACCACAACACCTAATATTTTTGCGCCTTCAGCGGCTTCCGATTTTCTAGTTTCTGCGGTGCCCCGAGTCCCCAGTTCACCTCGCGTAAGATCTATAATCCCCACTTTTTTACCGTTGTGGACTTCTTTTGCAATGGTGGCACCACAGCCTAACTCTACGTCATCTGGGTGAGAACCGATCGCCAAAATGTCTAATTTCATCTGTTTATAGTTTTATTTTCTAATTAAAGGTTACAACTAACTGCTATATGGCTTCCAATTGCTGTCTAATTTTAACCACGAATGTCACGAATTAACCCCATTTCATACATGAATCATAACTTGACAATTCTTATGTTTTAAATTTCTGAAATGAAACAGAGGTCCAGTCTGTTTTCAAACACTACTGACTTCAATTCAATTATTAAAGTTTAATTTTTAATCCAATAGTTTTGTTCCATTTCGGTCAAAAATGACCAAGCCACTACCCTACTTACTTTATTACCTTGAATCATATCCAAAATCTGGAACTCAGTTGCTCCCAATTTTTTCAATGAGGCCTCCATTGATCGGACATGGCTGACATTTGATACCAAACTTGTAAACCAGTAGCACTGTTTAGGGAATTGGGAACTTTCATATAAATAAGTGTGCAAAAAGGCCTTCTCACCGCCTGCGTAACACAACTCTTTTGGTGTCCCACTAAAGTTTCTAACTACTTTATCGACGTTCTTACCCAATCCTTTCAATTTTGTTTTGGTGGCATCAAGAGCCTCCGCCTGACTCTTAAAAAATGGAGGATTGCAAACAGAAGCCGTAAATTTATCAGACGGTCTAAGAATCCCCTTTAAAATGTGCTGATAATCTTTTTGATGACGCAATGTAATGGCATCTCCAAGATTGTTTTTGTCGATAATATTTTGGGCAAATTGCAGGGACTTTTCATCAATATCTGTACCTACAAAACTCCAGTTGTAAATAGAATTCCCCAATAAAGGGTAGATACAACTGGCGCCCACACCAATATCCAAAACTTTGACATCCGTTTTTAAATGGCTTCGTCTCAATAAATCGGACAGATGGTGCATATAATCGGCGCGACTTGGTATGGGTGGACACAAGTTCTCATTGGGAAACTCCCAGAATTTCACATCATAATGCGTATATAACAAAGCCGTATTCAGGGCCTTTACAGCATCAGGGTTTGAAAAGTCGATCGTTTGATTTTGATAGTCATTAACAAAAACATGTGATTTTAAAGCCTCATGGTTTTTTGTGAGCAGCTCAAAATCGTATGATTCAGTGTGAAGGGAGTTTTTATGCAATTTATTTAAATTTCTTTGATACTATTTGTTTTGGTAGTAAGATCTAATTTTGGGCCTGAAGTTTTGAACTTTTAACCGCCTTAATGGCTTGCTCAATATCTGCAATCAGATCTTTTTTCGATTCTATCCCCACCGAGAAGCGAATCAAATTATCACTCACACCTATTTTATCTCGCTCTTCCTGGGTCAGTAAAGCATGAGAGGTTTTATGAGGCGATAGCATTGTACTTTCAACACCTGCCAAACTCATTGACGGTTTGATCAATTTCAATTCTTTTTGAAATGCCATGGCATCCAGTCCATCAACCAGCTCAAAAGAAAGCATGCCTCCAAATCCTTTCATTTGCGATTTTGCTAAAGCATACTGAGGATGGGTTTTGAGCCCAGGATAAAACACCTGTTTGACGTCCTCATGAGCTGATAAAAATTGAGCCAATTTTTGGGCATTTTTATTTTGGGCCTTGACGCGTAAGGCCAAAGTCTTCATACTGCGCTCCAGCATCCAAACGGTCATATCACTCAAACTACCGCCTAAGTTCTTGGCCACATTGAAAATGGCCTCCATATGAACCCTACTGCAGGCAACCGCACCTGCCAATATATCAGAATGGCCTCCCAAATATTTTGTAGCGGAATGCATGATAATGTCAATTCCAAAATCGATTGGTGTTTGATTGACAGGACTTGCAAAGGTATTATCAATAGTTGTGATAATGTTTTTCGATTTTGCCAAATCAGCGACCCCCTTAATATCCGTGATGGTCAACAAGGGATTGGATGGGGTTTCTATATGAATTAGCTTTGTATTCGGTTGGATGGCCGCATCAAAATCGGCAACCTCGTATCCATCCGTAAACGTAAATTCGATACCGTATTTAGGAAACTCTTCCCTAATAAAATTGCTGGTGCCACCATATAAGGTGTTTTGGACCACAATATGATCGCCTTGTTTTAAAAACGCCAAAAACACGGTGCTAATGGCTGCCATTCCGCTTCCAAAAATCATTCCCGCTTCAGCATGCTCCAACGCTGCTATCTTTTTGGACAAATGTTCTTGGTTTGGCGTGTTAAAATACCGTGGATAACGTTTCACATCAACATCGTCAAATTGATATGATGTCGACATATAAATAGGCGATACCGCTCCTTTAAACTGTTCATCCTTGATTTCGCCAACGTGCGTGCAAATGGTATTTAATCCGTATTTTGATTTTGACATGGGTTCTAATATTTAATAAGCTTTAAAATTACGAATAATTGATTATACATTGATGGATAATGGGAACGCTTTTTTTGCTTTAAGGTTCAAAAAGTGCTCTTCAACGGTGCATTAAATCGTCGAAAAACGTAATTCTAAAAAAATACCAAACTTCAAAACCGTTTTTTAGGCATTGTAAGTCATTTCACTTATATTCGTCATGCTATTAATAAATTACTTTCCAAATGCTTAAAGCCGTATTATTTGATATGGACGGTGTTATTGTGAACACTGAACCCTTACATCAAAAATCTTATTCCCTCATGTTTGAAGATGTCAATATTGACGTACCTGACACTCTCTATGCATCTTTTACAGGACAGTCTACACGCGCAATTTGCGAGTTTTTGGTGGACCATTTTAAATTGCCATTAGGAGCTGAGACTTTACAGGGAATCAAACGCGATCATTTCAAATATTTATTTGAGAACGATGATGAATTAGATCTTTTACCAGGGGTTTTAGACCTGATCAAGGATTATCATTCCAACGGATTAACCTTGGTCCTTGCGTCTTCCGCAACCATGGAAAATATCAATAATATTTTTGAACGCTTCGATTTGAACCCTTATTTCGTCGCCAAATTAAGCGGTGCCGATTTAAAGGCATCCAAGCCACATCCTGAAATCTTTGAAAATGCTGCAAAAGCAGCAGGGTTTAGACGCGATGAATGCATTGTGATTGAAGATTCAACAAATGGTATTAAAGCGGCTAAAGATGCCGGGATATTTTGCGTAGGTTACGACAGTTTACATTCCAATGATCAAGACTATTCACTTGCCGATTTGGTCGTAAGCGACTTTAAAGATATTGCTTACAAGAATATTACTGCCCATTTTAATTCTGTTCTTTCAGAGAAATAAGGATGTCGTTAAGCACTCCTGAATTTTTTAAAATGCTAATTCGAGACCTATAGTTTATTTAAACTTTATTGAAGTATTCTCGAAAGTCTCTACTATATAATATATCCCAAAGTGCTTACTTTTGCTTCTTCAGCAATTCATTTTGTTCTTCCATCAGCTCCTTTAAATGAGACAGCAATTCAATATCCTTTGGTGTTTTGATTGTTTTATCTTTGACATCATCGGCTTTGCTCTTTAGGCTATTCATAAACTTCACCACGATAAAAACGGTCAAACCAATGATCAAGAAATCGATAAAAGCCTCAAAAAGGGCTCCATAACCAATTGCCACTTCATCGGAGACGAGTTGGCCAGCTGGATCTATAATTTTTTCTCTCAAAACAAGGCGTTTGTCTTGAAATTTTATACCGTCGGTCATTAAAGACAATGGAGGCATCAATACTTTTTTTACTAAGACATCAATAACTTTATTAAACGATGCGCCAATAATGATACCGATGGCCATATCCATCATATTTCCTTTTACGGCAAATTCTTTAAATTGTTTAAAAAATCCCATCTCTTTATAGTTTTGGTTTTAATGTTAATTGCAACAGCCACAAACAAAGCGTTTGTGGCTGAAAAATAATTGAACTGTATTAGATCTTATTTTCTATAATATATAGCATATTTGCGGTAAGCGAAAAAGGCCAGAACAGCGACAGCCACTACGGTAATAGCAATAAATTTCAAACTGACAATTTGATCACCACTTGCATAGGCATGGAGACCCGAAAGGTAGAAGTTCACTCCAAAATAGGTCATCATTATACTTGCAAAGGCAATTATAGAGGCCAGGTTAAATCCAAATCGGCCGCGTAATCCCGGAACCAATCTCATGTGGATGACAAAGGCATAGACCATGATACTAATTAAAGCCCAGGTTTCCTTTGGATCCCATCCCCAATAACGACCCCAACTTTCGTTAGCCCACATCCCGCCTAAAAAGTTTCCAATGGTCAAAAGAACCAATCCAGTGGTCAGTGCCAATTCGTTGATAATGGTCAATTCCTTAATGTTGAGCAACATTTTTTGTTTATTCTTTTCGTTGGTAAAAATCATCAAGATTAATGAGACTGCTCCTAAAATCATCCCGAGTGTAAAGGGCCCATAACTCATCACGATTACCGCAACGTGGATCATCAACCAATAACTGTCCAACACAGGTTCTAAGGTTGAAATGGCAGGATCCATCCAGTTCCAATGTGCTACCATCAAAATAATAGCGGTCACAAAAGCGGTTGCAGCGATGGTCAAATCACTCTTTCTTCCAAAAGCCAAACCAAAGAACATGGTTGCCCAGGCTACGTAAATCATCGATTCGTAAGCATCACTCCATGGCGCATGCCCTGAGAGATACCAGCGCACACCCAATCCTAAGGTGTGAAGGATAAACAAAGCTAAAAGTATAAATCCGAAGACCTTAATACTGACATTGACAAATTTATTTCTGCCGTTGAAAATTTGTATAATCAAAAGAACGAACATGAGCGTCCCGGCATACATATACCAACTGAACAAATTCTTGAAAATATCATATTTATTATAGGCAATTTCGGTTTTTACCTTTTTATCAGACAACATGACTTCACTGCCATATTTCTCTTGCGTTTTCTTAATCCCATTCAATACCGCTTCAGCTCTTGAAAAATCGCCATCTTGCTTTGCCTGGTTGAGCGTCAGTAAATATGCGCTAAAGCCATTATTTATAAAGTTACCTAAAAGCGAATCACTTATTGTTTCACGATATCCACCATCTCTAAATTCCTTTGAAGATATCCACTTATTGTTATCATCTTCTGGAACCGGGAAAATTTTCATGGCACGTCCTTCTAACGCATTATGTAATAAGTTAACGCGTTGATCAGCTTCTTTAAATTCCTTTTGCGATCCGTTAGGTATTGCTGCACGGTAGGCACTTTCAAGATAAGGCTCTAATTTGTAGATGCCTTCTTCTGTAAAGAAATCGATAAACGCCACATATTTTTGATCCATAGGCGTTCCAATAATTTTCCTGATAGTATCAGCTTTCTTTGGAGCCAAGTAAATGACCGGCACATTATACCATAATAATGGACTTTCCTGGATGGACAACATTACCTGATTGGCATCAAACTCTTCATAGGAATCATGCTTGCTCAATTTCCGTAGCATTTCAGAAGCGTACGTGTCCATAGGCATCATTCGTCCACTATAATCCTGAACAACCATATGTCCAAATTTATCAGCATGTTCTTTAGGAGTAATATTGGCCCTTAGTACAGAATCTATTTGTGCTTTGGTTGGTCTGCTGCTATTATGGTTATGCCCATCATCAGGAGAATGTGATTGTGAAAAACCTAAGGTAGAACATCCTATAAGTAAAATGGTAGCAAGCTTTCGTTTTTGCTTTTTGACTTTTTCAAGCATACGATTCAAATCTGCAAATCGTGTGTTTTTGTCAAACCAGATGGCCATTAGCCCGATATACAATAGGATATATCCAATATAAGTAACCCAAGTACCCCAAAAATCATGGTTCACTGAAAGAATTGTTCCTTTTTCATCAGAATCAAAACTCGCCTGGAAAAAACGATAACCTCTATGATCAAGAATATTATTCATGTAGATATGGTAGTCAAAATCACCTTCTTCTTTATCCAGGACGGTTACTTTACTTTCATAGGACGAATAGCTTTTCTCTGTACCCGGATATTTCTTAGCGATAAATTCGTTGAGCTTCACCTCAAAAGGCAACTCCATCAATTTGGAACCGTATTTAAGTGCAATTTCCAAATTCCCGAATTTTAATTGTTCGAATGGGTTATTTTTAAACGGACCTCCCAGCAAATTCGCACGTTTTGTTTCACCATCAACGGTAACCTTTAAAACAACGCCATCTTCATCGCCGGCCATCATTTCAGACTTTTTGACCACGTCAAACACCCCTTTTACTATTGGTTTTGGGAACACCATGGACATATTTCCTATAAGATAACGGGAACGTAAAACTAACGGTTGAACACTGTCTTTTACCACGGTGCCCGTTTCCATGGTTGCCATGGTCATATAAGTTCCTTCATAAGGGGACTCAATGGTTAAACCATCTGGAGTTGATGTTATATTGATGGCACCGGGTGTTGGTTTGTCTAAAGCCACCAAAACGTTATGGAGATTAGAAACTTCCCCAACTTTCAAAAAATGATTATGCGGCTGCCCATCTCCAGCTTCTACCAATTTGAGATACGATTCACCAGACTCGTCGGGAATGATATCTATTTCCGCACTTTTTATATATTTCTCCAACTCAAAAGTGATCGGAATATTATCATAATCAGTTTCTACATGGAATTTATTGTCCAAACGGTATGAAAAATCGACTTCACGTTCAATTATTTTTCGTTGTGCTACGCCATTTACCATATAATCGCCATCAATATAGGCAGTGACATATGTTTTTTGAGATAGAAATTGATTTTCAGAGGCGCCTTCGCGTATATGCATCATCCCTTCATATCCAATGTACCTCGTAATAAATGCCCCAAAAATGATCAATACAAAGGACAAATGCAGCATCAAAGTGGCCCATTTCTCCTTTCTCAATAATCTATACCGAAACATATTACCAAAAAAGTTGATCATAAAAAATCCCATAATAGCTTCAAACCACCAGGCATTATAGATCAAATGTCGTGTATATGGTGTAGGTGAAGTTTCTTGATTAGCATCCAAAAATGTTCCAATTGCCATAGCCAAGGCAAAGACAACAAATAAAATAGCGGTTAAACGTGTGGAAAATAGAATATTAGCGAGTCTTTTTTGCATGATAGAAAAACTAATTTTTGCGTGTTCATTTAAGCAGTGCAAATTTAGCCTTTTTTGTTGGTGTTTGAGGGTATATTATATGTTAAAGTTGAGATATTTGAGATGAGTTGGTTTTTGTGGAAAACAATTTCAAAATAGGCTCAGAAGACGCCCTAGATAATAATGAAAAAAGCAGCCGTCTTCCGCCAAAAATGGACGTTATTCCATTTTAACAGATTAAAAAAACGATGAGCAAAATAATCTCATGAAGGTAAACATTAAGAGGTACAAAAATTGTTTTTCAGACAATCAACAACCTACGGACTATTAAAACCCAAAAAAATGGATTGGCCAATCGCGTGGGAAAGTTTTTAATATGGACTATTGAAATCTTTTAAACTTCTTGTCTTGCCTGAAAAATATTCAAATACATAAAGGTTCCCATTTTACGTGCCCTATTTTTGGCATTTTGGGCGTATTCTCCTTCAAAAAGTTCGTCGAGAGTTGCAAACCACAAATTCAACCAGAGACCAAAGTGCAATTCTGTAATGCTGTTGTCGTTTTCATTATCAACGTTGATGTGAACTTGTAAAGGATTTCCGTAATAACGGTTTTCCAATTTTCGTGTCATAAACAAGCTGGTTTCCCAAAACGTGGTCAAACGTTCAATATGAGCATCCCAATCTGTGATAACTCGATTGAAAAAGGGCCCTAAAATCTCATCTTTCCTAACTTTTTTATAAAACTCAGAGACGAGTAAAAACACATCGTCCCTATTCTGAATATCTTTTTTTTCCATTATATATTATGCCAAACGTACCAGATTAATAATAAGGAACGTAGAATGCACTAAAACAGTCGCTATCAATAAATTGTAGATGGTTTTCGGTTTCAATAGCGCATACAGCGAACCATTATATGCCATTGCAAAGCTAACAACTAATATCAAATCTAAAAAACGAAATGTATGAGTGCTATTCATCAGAATAAACATTGCTGCAATAGAACCTAAGCAACTTTGAAAAATAATGGTCAACGGAACATATAAAGTCAAATGTTCTTTAAAATCTTCGAGTCCTTTCTTATAAAGTGTCATAATTCTAATATTTTGTTTAATTACAAAGTTCTTAAACGTTTATTCGTACTTTTATGATTCTAATCATAAGATCATGATTCCTGAAGATTTATTGCACACCCATGGAGGCCTTTTAAAAAGTTATTCCAAGGATCAAACCATCTTTAATGAGGGTGATCGCGCCGATTTCTATTTTCAAATCAAAATAGGTCATGTCAAAATGTTCAATATGACTGAAGAAGGAAAGGAATTTGTGCAAGGGTATTTTGATAATGGCGACTCTTTTGGAGAACCACCACTGTTTGGAGCTTTCAAATACCCTGCTACGGCATTGACCCTTGATTTTTCTGAAATATTTGTACTTCCGAAGGTTTCGTTTTTCAATTTGCTGAAAACACACCCGGACATCCATTTAAAATTCACAAAATTGATTTGTAAACGCATGGTCTACAAAGCCAAAATGGCTCGGGAGGTCTCCATTTATCCTCCTGAACATCGTATTTTAACCCTGTTGCACCATCTCAAAGGAAGCACAGAAAGCGATAATTCTTTTGAAGTGCCTTTAACCCGTCAACAAATTTCTGAATTAACTGGATTGCGAGTGGAAACAGTGATCAGAGCCATTAAAAAACTCGAAAAATCAGAGGCTTTAGCTATTATTGATCGAAAGGTGTTTATATAAAAACGATTAAATTTTTAATACATCGGGACCGATTGCAAGCTTAATTTAAAGGGAAATCCAAAAATTCCGGATTCTTAATTCTTAATTCCTATTTCTTCATTAATTTAGCAGCATGATTTCAGTGGTTATTCTTGGGGCAGGCAATGTCGCAACACATTTATTCAACGCTTTAAACAATTCAGATTCTGTTTCTGTCATCCAATGGTTTAACAGAAATATCAGCAGTTTGAAATCTTACAAGAACAGGGTTGAAATTACCGACGATTTAACGCAATTAAAAGAAGCTGATCTTTATATTATTGCCGTCAGCGATGATGCGATTGCCAATTTATCATCACAATTTCAATTTGAAAACAGGTTGGTGGTCCATACTTCTGGCACGGTCAATATTCACGACCTCGACAAAAAAAACCGGCGTGGCGTGTTTTATCCCTTACAAACATTCAGTAAAAATGCCACCTTGGATTTTGCTGATGTGCCCATTTGTATTGAAGCTATAGATAAATCTGACCTTTCAATCTTAAAAGCCTTGTCAAATGCCATAGGAAGTCCATACCATAGAGTGAGTACCAATCAACGTAAAGCCTTACATTTGGCGGCGGTGTTTGTCAATAACTTTACAAATCAACTCTACCGGGTGGCACATGAAATTACTGAAGCAGAAGGAGTAGAATTTGATATTTTAAAGCCTTTAATTTTAGAAACTGCAAAAAAAGTCCAAAACTTGTCACCTTATATGGCACAGACTGGTCCTGCAAAACGCAAAGACAAAAAAACCATAAAAAAACATATAGATTTGTTGAAAAAAGAGCATCACAAAGCTATTTATGAACTCTTGACCGAAAGTATCCAACAGACACATGGCGTTTTGACAGATGCAAGGACCCGTTCGAAAAAAAAATAAAGTACATGGAAGAAAAAAGTTATAAAGAATACCTCGAGCACATCACGACTTTTGTTCTTGATGTGGATGGGGTGTTGACCGATGGCACTATTTTATTGACCACCAATGGCGACATGCTGCGAACCATGCACGTCAAAGATGGGTTTGCTATGAAGACAGCAATAGACGCTGGATATAATCTTTGCGTCATTTCTGGAGGCAGTAATGAAGGCGTTCGTAAGCGTTTAAATGGTCTGGGAATTACCGATATCTATTTGAGTGCCCATAATAAAATCGACCAATTGAATGACTATATGAAAAAAAACAATATCAAACTTGAAAACGTGCTCTATATGGGTGATGACATTCCTGATTATCCCGTTATGAAACTCGTTGGATTGCCCACCTGTCCACAAGATGCAGTGCCAGAAATCAAGGCCATTTCAAAATACATCTCCCATAAAAATGGGGGAAAAGGTTGCGTGAGGGATGTAATTGAGCAGGTATTAAAAGTACAGAAAAAATGGAACGGAAATTTTGATGCGAAATATGATTGATAAAGCTTGAAGCACGGAGCGTGAAGTTGAAAGACCAAGTGATGAGGGATTAGGGATTAGGGATTAGGGATTTAATTACAAGCTTAATACGCTTGATATTAAGCAATTAAAAAACGAAAGTCTGCAAAAATCTGCTCGAAAAAACATAAAATATGAATTAAAAAACTTGACACTTGAAACTTTAAACTCTTGAATTTTGAACTCTGAACTCTGAACCTTAAATTTTGAACTAACACTACCAACCAATTGAATATTCTAAATTTAATCCGCTGGAAAAACCTATTGATGATTGCTTTTGTACAATTGCTCATTAAATATGCCTTATTACAACCTTTCTCGGAAACCACAGAACTAACCATTACGCTCAATGGCTTTGGGTTTGGGCTTTTAGTACTATCTACACTATGTATTGCGGCTGCAGGAAATATTATCAACGATATTTATGATGTTGAAACCGATTTGGTCAATAGGCCAACTAAAGTGATTATCGGTAAAAAGATTTCTGAAAAAACAGCCTATTCCTTATTTATCATTCTCAATGTGATTGGTGTTCTTATTGGATTTTACCTCTCGCATTTGGTAGGGAGAAGTGGCTTTTTTGCCATTTTTGTTATCATCTCAGCAATGCTTTATATTTATGCATCCTATTTAAAACAGATGGTTTTATTGGGAAATATCGTGATCTCGATCTTGGTGGGATTGAGTATTCTGATTGTTGGTGTTTTTGAATTAATGCCAGCGATTACAGATCAAAATCAACCCACGCAATTGACCTTTTTTATGATCCTTTTTGATTATGCCCTATTTGCCTTTCTAATTAACCTTGTGCGTGAAATGATCAAGGACCTTGAGGATATAGACGGCGATTATAAATCTGGAATGAACACCTTGCCCATAGCCATCGGACGTGATAGAGCTTCAAAAATAGCATTTGGAGTATCACTATTGCCCCTATTTGGTTCCGTGTACTATGTTGCGACTTATCTTCTAAAATCTAAATTGCTTATAGGGTATTTTCTTGTATTGATTGTCGTGCCATTAATTTATATCGCGGGTAAAACATATCAAGCAAAATCAAAAAAGCACTTTCATCATATTAGCAATATGCTTAAATTAGTCATGCTATTTGGGATGCTGTCCTTACTGCTTTATCCGATTGTTTTAAAGTAGGTGACTTTCCTGGAATTAATCTCTCACAGAGGCGAGAAGGCTCGGAGAGGTGTGAAGAAGGAAGCTGGAAGCTATAAGAAACTGCAGACTGAACACTGCCTGCCCGTCCGAAGAATTGCGAAGGCGGGAACACTGCCTACGGCTCACTGAACACTAAAGACTGAAGACTAAAAAAATGCTCACCGAAAAGCTAAAAGATTACAACATCATCTTAGCCTCTGCTTCGCCAAGGCGGCAACAGTTTTTTAAGGATCTGGGATTGGATTTTGAGATCCGTTTAAAACCTGTCCTTGAGGAATATCCACAGCGACTGACCCATTTCGAAATCAGTGATTATCTAGCGCAATTAAAAGCTTTGCCCTTTAAAAAAGATCTAAAACCAAACGATATCCTCATCACCAGTGATACGATTGTGTGGCTCAAGAATAAAGCCCTGGGCAAACCAAGAAACGCTGATGAAGCTTTTGAGATCATCAAATCATTGAGCAATGTCACCCATGAGGTCATTACCTCGGTTTGTTTCACCACGGCTTCCTTCGAGAAAACAGTAAATGCAGTGACAAAAGTGACCTTTAAACGTTTCACTGATGAAGAAATCGACTATTATATCAAAACCTGCAAACCTTTTGATAAAGCGGGCGCTTATGGTATTCAAGAATGGATCGGTCAGATTGGAGTCACCAGAATAGAAGGTTCTTATTTTAATGTGATGGGCCTTCCAACACATCTTGTTTATGAAACGTTAAATGAGATGGTCCAAAAGATTTAACATTGTATTTTTAGTCAAAACGATTTTATATGAAACTATCACTCCCACTATTTGGTATTACTTTTATATTCCTAACACTGTTTTCATGCAAGGAAGAAACGCAGGAAATTCAAAAGGAAAAAGATATAGAATCCTTTTCTACAGAAGAAACGCTGAAAACAGCCCAACCATTAACAGACGAATTCAAAGCCTATTGGTTTGCCAATGAGGCCGAAATTACCTCCTATACTTTAGAACAAGGTCGCTATGGTGAAATCCGGGAAGGCACTGCTGTATTGGTTTTTGTTACCGAACCATTTTTAGAGGAAGAGCAAGTAAAAGCAGACCAATCATCCCCCACAAATATTTCTGTCCTAAAATTAAATGCCACAAAAAAATTTAATACTGGTATTTATCCTTATAGCATCATGCAAAGCGTTTTTTATCCGATGGCAAACAATCAACACGCATTAAAGGTATCATGCTCTGTACAAGAGTGGTGTGGGCATGTCTATACCCAACTCAATAACCGTTCAGAGTTTGAAGTGGTCTCCCATTCTTATTTTGAGGGTGAAGCTGATGAAGACTTTAGTATGGGCAAAGCCATTCTCGAAAACGAATTATGGACACAATTGCGTATCCATCCCGAAAGCTTGCCTATTGGCAATTTGGAAGTTGTTCCGTCTTTGGAGTTTTTACGCCTCCGACACATCCCTATTAGAGCTTATCCGGCTTCCGCAGAATTGACATCAGGCAACTACACCATTACTTATCCAGATCTAAACCGAAGTCTCAGCATCCAATTCAACCCGCAATTTCCTTTTGACATTACATCTTGGGAAGAGACCTTTATAAGTGGATCTGGTGATAAAGCCAAGCCCTTGACCACCAAAGCGACTAAATTAAAAACGATAAAATCGGACTATTGGAACAGGACCACAAATAACGATCTCCCATTGAGAGAAAGCCTCGGTTTAAAATAGAGCTATAGCTTTTCTGTGTATCTTTGCAAATAATTTTATATCATAAATTTATGTTTTTTCAAACCTATCAGCGAGAGTTCATTTATACAGGCATTGTGCTACTAATTTTATTGGTTACCAGGTATTTTGTCAATGCGCTAATTGGTAAAATATCGAGAAAAAACGGTATTAATATAGCACGAACCCAGTTAATGCAACGTTACGTGAGCGTCGCACTGTTTATGCTCGCTCTCTTAATTGTTCCTTTTATTTTTGGAACGCAAGCCAATGATTTGGTGGTGCTTTTTTCTTCTGTATTTGCCGTAATTGGTATTGGTCTTTTCGCTATCTGGTCAATTCTGAGCAATATCACTTCGGGAATTATCATGTTCCTTTCGTTTCCTTATAAAGTAGGTGATAAAATAAAAATACACGATCACGATTTCCCTTTGGAAGGAATTATTGAGGACATTAGAGCCTTTCAATTGCATTTGCGAATTGAAAATGGCGATTTAATCACTTATCCAAACAACCTAATGCTTCAAAAACCAGTGACTTTAATTAAAAAGGACGCCATTTACGATGTGCTTGACGATAATAACGACTTAATAAAAGCCGATAAATAGGACCCATTCTCCATTAATCTTATTTTATTTTTTCTTACGCCCTTTCAAAAAAAATTGAATCGTTCAGATTTTGAGTTAAATAAAAACTAAAATCGGAAATTACGGCGCTTCTTTTTTATATTTGAGGCATACGCTAAAGTCCAAAACATGTTCAAACCCTATTTTTTCCTTTTAATTGTCTTATTTTACTGTTTTCCTACTCAAGCACAACATCCTACCAAGCCTACAAGTTCAGAGATTTACCAAGCCATAGAAAAACTCAGTTTTCTTGGATCTGTGCTTTATGTTGCAGCACACCCTGATGATGAAAACACGCGACTCATTTCACATATGGCCAATGGTGTAAAATCAAGAACAGCGTACCTTTCCCTAACCCGTGGCGATGGTGGACAAAATCTCATTGGACCGGAACTTAAAGAACTTTTGGGAGTGATCAGAACCCAAGAATTGTTGGCCGCACGCCGAATTGATGGTGGTGAGCAATTGTTTACAAGAGCTGATGACTTTGGCTACTCCAAACATCCTGATGAGACCTTGGCTATTTGGAATGAAAACGAAGTGTTGAGCGATGTCGTATGGGCCATCCGCAATTTCCAACCAGACATAATCATCAATCGATTTGACCATAGAAGCCCTGGAACAACCCATGGTCACCATACAAGTTCAGCCCTATTGAGCCTCAAAGCGTTTGATTATGCGGCTGACAAATCAAAATTCCCTAATCAATTGAAATCAGTTGACGTCTGGCAAGCCAAACGTGAATTTTTCAATACGTCTTGGTGGTTTTATGGTAGTAAAGAAAAATTTGATGCTGCCGATAAAACGAATCAATATGCCGTGGAAGTAGGCGATTTCTATCCTGCTCTCGGCTTATCAAACCCTGAAATTGCGGCACTGAGCAGAAGTGCACATAAATCGCAAGGTTTTGGGAACACAGGAACTCGGGGGAGTGATTTCGAATATTTGGAACTCATAAAAGGGGATGCTCCAAAAGATATAAACAATATTTTCGAAGGTATTGATACCAGTTGGAACCGAGTCAAAAATGGTCAACGCATTGGAGAAGTGTTGAAAGAGGTACAGGACAATTACGACTTCAAAAATCCGTCAGCATCTATTCCTAAATTGGTGGAGGCCTATAAGTTGGTTCAAAAACTTGAAAACTCCCATTGGAAAACCCTGAAGTCCGAAGATCTTAAAAATGTCATTGCTGCCTGCGCTGGCTTGTTTTTGGAAGCTGTGGCAGAGTCCAATCTGGCTACTCCAAATAGCAAAGTGACATTGGAATTGGAGGCCATCAACCGCAGCCCCCAAAACATGAGATTAAATGCCATAAGTTTATCTGACGGCACAACGATTGAAAAAAACACAGATTTAAAATTTAATCATTCCCATCGTTTTGAATCACAAATAAACATTCCTTCAACGACCTCCTATTCCACCCCATATTGGTTGGAAACCAAAGGCACTTTGGGCATGTATAAAGTTGACGATCAAAGCTTGATTGGCTTGCCTAAAACGCCAAAAGAAAGTACCGCCACTTTCCATGTGTCCATTGCAGGCGAACCATTATCGTACACCAAACCGATTGTTTATAAAACCAACGACCCTGTCAAAGGTGAGGTATATAAGCCTTTTGAAATTGTCCCAGTAGTTGCCGCCCACATTGCAGAGCCCGTTATCATTTTTGCCGATGACCAACAAAAGGACATTCAGGTTATTGTAAAGGCCAATCGGAATACTATAGAAGGCTATGTGCAATTAGCACATCCTCAAGGTTGGCAGGTGTATCCAGAAAAGCAAAATATCACCATCACAAATAAAGGCGAAGAACAAAGCTTAATTTTTACCGTCATTCCTCCAAAAAATCAAAGTGAAGGCCTATTGACGCCAATGGTTCACGTTGGCGATGAAGTTTTCAATAAAAAATTGGTAGAAATCAACTATGATCATATTCCGTTTCAAATGGTACTATTGCCAAATGCTAGTAAAGTGGTCCGATTGGACATCAAGAAAAAAGGAGAAAACATAGGCTATATTGAAGGAGCTGGAGATGTTGTTCCGGAAAGCCTGCGACAAATTGGCTATAATGTGGCCATCATCAAGCCAGACGATATCAATGCCGAAACCCTGAGCCGTTTTGATGCGATCGTCGTCGGAATCAGAGCTTACAATACTGTGGATGCCCTAAAGTTCAAACAACAACAGTTATTTGATTTTGTAGAACAAGGTGGTAATTTAATTGTCCAGTACAATACCAATGGCGGTCTTGTTGTTGATCAATTGGCACCATATCCGTTAAAATTGTCAAGAGATCGCGTGACCGATGAAAACTCGGAGGTCGTATTACTAAATACAACCAACGAACTGCTCAACTATCCCAACAAGATCACCACTAAGGATTTTGAAGGTTGGGTGCAGGAACGAGGTCTCTATTTTCCGAATCAATGGTCGAAGGAATTTACCCCAGTTTTATCGATGCACGACAAAAATGAATCCCCAAAAGAGGGCAGTTTATTAGTGGCCAAATACGGAAAAGGCCACTATATTTATACCGGTCTGAGCTTTTTTAGGGAATTTCCTGAAGGCGTAGCCGGCGCTTACCGGTTATTTGCCAATATGCTTTCTGTGGGGAAAGAGAGCCTTAAAACAAGTCAACAATTGAAAAATTAATGCTTACATAGCAAATCTCCCCAATTTTGAACCCAAGACGTCAAGACAGAAAGGATTTTTAAAAATAAGAACTATGCAGACACAACCACCAAAAGAGCGCTGGAAAAAATCATACACTTTAGTGCTGATCGCCAACGCCATTTATATTGTATTATTCTATTTTATCATGAAATCCTTCTAAGATGCAGACATTAGATTGGATTGTACTTATTGGAACGCTGGTATTCATCGTGGCCTATGGCACTTGGAAAACTAGGGGCAGCAAAAATGTTCAGGATTATATAAAGGGTGGTAACGAGGCCAAATGGTGGACCATTGGCTTGAGTGTAATGGCAACCCAAGCTAGTGCTATCACATTTCTCTCCACGCCCGGTCAGGCGTTTCATGATGGAATGGGCTTTGTACAATTCTATTTTGGATTGCCCATTGCCATGATCATCATCTGTTTGGTGTTTATTCCATTGTATTATCGACTCAAGGTCTATACGGCCTATGAGTTTTTAGAAAATCGGTTTGATCTCAAAACCAGAAGTCTCACTGCCATCCTGTTTTTGATCCAACGCGGATTGGCCGCTGGCATCACCATTTATGCACCTGCCATTATTCTATCCGCTGTCTTAGGTTGGAACTTGAATATACTTATCATCATCATCGGAATTTTAGTTATTATCTATACAGTTTCTGGTGGAACTAAAGCAGTGAGTATCACTCAAAAACAACAAATGGCCGTAATTTTTACAGGTATGTTTATCGCTTTCTTTCTCATTGTGAGTTACCTTCCTGAAAATATCACATTTACGAATGCATTGGAGATTGCCAGTGCCAGTGGGAAAATGGACATCCTTGATTTTTCATTCGATTTCAACAATCGCTATACTTTTTGGAGCGGCCTCATTGGCGGAACGTTTCTGGCCCTTTCCTATTTTGGAACGGATCAAAGTCAGGTGCAACGCTATCTTTCAGGTAAATCGGTAAAAGAAATGCAAATGGGATTGATTTTCAATGGATTGTTAAAAGTACCGATGCAATTTTTTATCCTATTGGTTGGTGTCATGGTTTTCGTATTCTATCAATTCAACACCTCTCCTATTAATTTTAATCCCGCCGCTACGGAGACCGTTATGAATTCCTCATATGCTGAAGAATACACCCAATTGCAAAGCGAACAAGACGAAATTTTCACCAAGAAAAAGGATCTTATGACCGCTTATACCGATACCAAAAGCGAAGTCATTGCCCAACAGATTGCTTCCTATAATTTAGATGATAGAGCAAACAGAGAGGCCGCCAAAGAATTGATTGACAAAGCGAATAAAGAACGGACACTTTCGGTTGAAACCAATGACAAAGATTATGTATTTATCCATTTTATTTTAAACAATCTACCGCGAGGTTTAATCGGTTTGTTATTGGCAGTTATATTGAGTGCAGCCATGTCCAGTACGGCCAGCGAACTCAATGCCTTGGCATCAACCACCACGATGGATCTCTACAAACGAAGTTTCGTAAAGGACAAAGATGAAAACCACTATTTAAAAATATCAAAGTGGTTTACCTTTGGTTGGGGAAGTTTGGCTATATTGATTGCCAGTGTAGCTTATTTAGCTGACAATCTAATTCAATTGGTCAATATTATAGGCTCCATTTTTTACGGTAACGTATTGGGGATTTTCCTTTTGGCATTCTTTTTCAAATATGTAAAAGGCAATGCCGTATTTGTAGCCGCTTTAATTACACAAGCCATTGTAATTACGGGTTGGTGGTATGATTGGATGCCATATTTATGGCTCAATTTATTTGGATGTGCCCTGGTCATTGGAATCGCTTTTATACTTCAAACCATTAATTCACCACAAAATGAAAACGCCTAAAACCATACGTTGGGGCATTATCGGACTTGGTAAGATTGCGAATAAATTCGCAACAGACCTCCAAACAGTTCAGCATAGCGAGCTTTACGCAGTGGCCTCCAGACAACAGGAAAAGGCCAATTCATTTGCAAAACTACACAATGCCACTAAGGCCTATGGCGATTATGAAAGCCTGGCAGCCGATCCCAATATCGACGCCGTGTATATTGCAACACCACATAATTTTCATAAAGAATACACCATTTTATGCTTGAATCATAAAAAAGCCGTGTTATGCGAAAAACCCTTGGCCATGAATCTTCAGGAAGTCCAAGAGATGATCGTTGCGGCCAAAACCAATAACGTGTTATTGATGGAAGCCCTATGGACCTATTTTCTACCGCATTACCAGTTTGTTTTAAAGGAATTGGCTACTGACAGATATGGTGCCGTTACAAAACTGGAAGCCGACTTTGGATTTCAACCTAAAATGGATATGCATTCTCGCGTTTTTAATAAATCGCTAGGCGGTGGCAGTTTATTGGATATTGGCATCTACCCTATTTTTGCCGCCTTATCCACCTTGGGCAGACCCGTTGACGTGGAAGCGAAAGCACGATTTTTTGATAATGGTGTAGATGCGTCCTGTAAGATCATCTTTAATTATTACAACGGCGTAAAAGCTTTTTTAAAGAGTTCTTTTTTAGAAAAAACACCAACAGAAGCCATCTTTTATTGTGAAAAGGGCATCATTAAAATCAATGGACAATTTCATCGTCCTTCAACAGTAACCATCACCCACAACGGTAAACAGACCACTCATGATTTCGACTGTCGCACCCTTGGTTACAATTATGAAACGGAACATTTTAATGAGCTGTTACGAAACAACAAAACAGAAAGCCCAATCATGACCCACGATTTCAGCAGGGATTTGATGTTCATTTTGGATGATATAAGACATCTTATCAATCTTAAATACGATTAAAAACAAGTAGCCCCACAAAATCTTGTGGGGCTACTTTGTTTTTTTACAAAATATTTTGGCAAATATTTATTTAGCTCCCCATTCTTTCAATGAATCCTTATTCATTTTAATATAGTCAAGGTTACCAGCTTCTTCTGAGGCCTTCAAGGATTTTTTGGCAAGTTCAATCGCTCCTTTTTTGTCACCTGCCTTTGCATAAATTAAAGACTGTTGTCTCAATTGATAAAAGGCTGGATTTGGAATCATGGACATTGCTTTGTCCATCCATGTTTTGGCCTGGTTAATATCCTTGTCTTCTTGATAGTAGTAAACAGCAGCAGCATAATAATCGCCAGCCCCAGGACCGTTCATCACTTTATCAATAGATGCTGCCACAATCTTATCGGTTGGCACATCAAATTTTACACCGGCATAAACATTGGCCCACATCATCCCAAGAGTCGCACCCGTACTTGACAGGTCGTCAAAACTCATGGTGAAGGTTTCAATATCCATCGGCAATTTATAAGTTTCTGCTTTTACCTTTGCCGCAATCTTAGATTCATCCAATTCTTGAGGTGCACCCCAATTTTCAGCACTCGAATAAAATACAATATCCCAATTATTTTCATTAGGGATGGCAAATAGTGCATAGGTTCCGGCTTTTAACTCCTTTCCTCCGACGGTAACGTTTGTGCTAAACGAAATTTTAGTATTCGCGTTGGCACCCAAACGCCATACTCGTCCGTAAGGCACCAAATCACCAAAAATAGTGCGTCCTCTCATATTTGGACGTGAATATTCCAAAGACACCTCTGTCAATCCAACCATTTGCTCGACTTTAGAAAACGGGCTTGGCTGTGGCGTTTGAATTTGGGCGTTTACGGAAAAAGTCATTCCTATAACACCAAGAAACAGCATAATTTTTTTCATAATATTTTATTTTTAGTTGATTTTTTTATTCAAAAGGTAAAATTACAGTTTTTAAAACCCTCAATTGTTAACGAAATCTTAAATTAAAATCTGGGCTAAAGGTAAATTATTGGAAGGCACCCCGTTAAATCAATATGTAAGTCAACATGTATTAATCATAAACCCTTGTTAAATTTTGTTTAATAGAATACATTAAAGATTAAACATATTGTATCTTTACATCAAAATTACCATCATGGCAAAAAAGAAAAACATATCAGCTCAAAACATCATTTCTTTTTATATGGATTATGTTTTAGAACACGGCGCCCCACCAAAATCAGTTTATATGTTCGCTAAGACCAACAACTTTGAAGAATCTAAGTTTTACGAACATTTTGGAACCTTTGAAGCTATCGAAAAGCGCATTTTCAGAGTTCTTTTTGAGGATACCTTGAAGCTGTTGAACAAGAGTGACGACTATCAACTGTTTGATGCACGCAATAAATTGTTAAGCTTTTACTTTACCTTTTTTGAGAATTTAACGGCCAACAGAAGCTATGTGTTATTTGCCTTGCAACAACATAAAAATGCTTTAAAAAACCTATCGGTTTTGACCGAATTGAAAACAGGCTTTACAAATTATATTGAAAGTTTAGACATTGAAACCTTAGATCTGAAAGAAGAACGCATAGATAAAATACAACGTCGAGCCTTGCAAGAGTCGGCATGGATACAGCTGTTGTTGACCATGAAGTTCTGGATGGACGACACCTCCACTTCCTTTGAGAAAACAGATGTTTTCATTGAAAAATCGGTCAACACCAGTTTTGACATTCTGAATATTACTCCGTTGAAAAGCGTGATTGACCTTGGGAAATTCCTCTTTAAGGAAAAAATGCAAATGAAATAAATGAAAACAATCGACAAAATCCCCACCTCAAAAATCCAAAGAGCTTCAAAATTGGTTTCAACTGGCGCAAAGGTTGGCGTCAATTACCTAAAATACTATGGTGATAAATTGACCAAAACCGAAGATGAAGCACGCTTAAAATTAAATGAGAACAATGCTGAGGACATTTACGACAGTTTAAAACAACTCAAGGGCAGCGCCCTAAAAGTTGCTCAAATGCTGAGTATGGAAAAAAGCATCATGCCTCAGGCCTATGTAGAGAAATTCTCCTTGGCTCAATTTTCGGTGCCGCCATTGTCGCCACCTTTGGTAATCAAGACTTTTAAAACCTATTTTGGCAAAATGCCCAATGAGCTTTATGACTCCTTCAACACAACTTCTGTAAATGCTGCCAGTATCGGCCAAGTCCATATGGCAGAAAAAAACGGGAAGAAACTTGCTGTGAAAATCCAATACCCTGGAGTTGCTGAAAGTATTTCGTCTGATTTGGCCCTTGTAAAGCCTATTGCCATGAAAATGTTCAATATTAAGGGCAAGGATTCAGACAAATATTTTAAAGAAGTTGAAGGAAAGCTTATTGAGGAAACAAACTATATTCTAGAGATGCAGCAAAGTAAGGAAATTGCTGAGGCGTGTTCGCATATTCCAAATTTATTGTTTCCTCAATATTATGAAGATTTATCCTCTGAAAGAATTATCACCATGGACTATATGGATGGTGAGCATCTTTCGGAATTTACGGCTCACAATGCCAATCAGGAAGTGGCCAACAAACTGGGTCAAGCGCTATGGGATTTTTATATGTACCAAATCCATGTCCTTAAAAAGGTACATGCCGATCCGCATCCCGGGAATTTCTTAATCTCCAAAGAACACGATTTAGTGGCGTTGGATTTTGGCTGTATGAAGACCATTCCTGACGACTTTTACGAACCTTATTTTGAGTTGGCAAAGCCTGAGAGCATATCAGACCAAACTTTTTTCACTTCTAAACTCTATCAATTGGAAATTTTGCGGGAAGATGACTCAGAGGATGAAGTTGCGTTTTTCACTACAATGTTCCATGAGTTATTAAGTTTGTTCACCCAGCCATTCCACTCGGAAACCTTTGATTTTTCCGATGCCGATTTCTTCGGTAAAATTACTGAATTGGGACAACGGTATTCCAAGAACACTGAACTTCGAAAAATGAACGGCAATCGAGGATCCAAACATTTTATCTATATGAACCGAACGTTTTTTGGCCTCTACAACCTCATGTTCGACCTCAAGGCTAAAGACATCAAAATCACCAATTTTACGACCCTATAATGTGTAAAACCATTTTCAATTAAAAAATCTTAACATCACATATTGTGCTAATTGACGCTCCAGAAGTCGATTTGGTTAGGTATGTTTTTACCTGATTGACATTTAACCAGACAATGTACTATTAATGCTTTTTGGTTAATTTTTTATATTTTTATTGTTTTCAGGTTAATAATGGATATCTTTACCCCATTGAAACCTACCAAATTAACTGATAATTTGATCAATATAAATCCCCAAACTGCGCAATTCTCAATTGTTGATTCTACTATCTATGAATTATTCAGTTCATCGCTTTATGACGGTGTCTGGTATTCTCAGAAATCACATCCTTATATTTTTGCCATAAGTGAAAGCTTCAATGTATTATTGGGCTATGAACCCAATCACCAACTGTTATGGGACCGCCTTCTGCATCCTAAGGACCTGAGTAAATTTCAAGAACATCTCCATTCCATCTGCGGCAAACACGAAATTGGCATTAATCAGGAGCTAAGATTGATCCATAAGTCTGGAGCGAATTTATGGGTGCAATGTCATATTTATTTCAAACCAAATACTGATAACGCATCGGAATTTATTTTTATCGCTTTTAAAAATATCTCTAAAAAAAGGGCTTCAGAATTAGAATTTATTCATCAGCAAGAAAGGGCTCATGAAATCCTTACTGACAGTTCCATTGGGACTTGGGAGTGCGATTTAATTACTGGAGATTCTTACAGTAATCAAAGCTTGGCCACTATTTTAGGCTATACGGCTGATGAGATGAAAGATTTTAATATTGATACATGGACAGCTCTCACCCATCCAGATGATGTTTTGGAGGCAAATCAATTATTGGAGGAACATTTACGGTCTAAGTCAACTTGTTTTAGCAACGAATATCGGATAAGGCACAAGAAAGGTCATTGGGTTTGGGTAACATCAATAGGAAAAGTTATCAATTACACTAAAGATCATCAACCTAAACGTTTAGAAGGCATACTATACGAAATCACCGATAGAAAGAACAACGAGCTTCAAATACAGAAATATAAAGAACTATTGGAAGGTGTCAATGAAGCTGCAGAAATTGGTGTATGGGAAGTTGATTTAAAAACCAATAAAGTATATTGGAGTGGTGAAATTAAGAAGATGTTTGGAGTTTCAATGTCTTACGAACCTAACCTCGAAGATGCTATTGGTTTTTTTAAGGCAGGTGAAAGTCGCCAAAAAGTCATAGATGCTGTTCAGAACGCCATTGAAAAGGGAGAGAATTACGACATTGAAGTACAGGCCGTCAACTCAAAAAACAAAGCCATCTGGACCAGATCCATTGGTGTATCAGAATACAAGAATGGAAAATGTACCCGCTTATTTGGTTTTTTCCAAAATATCCATAAGAAAACAATAGCCACAAAAAAGCTAGCATTAAAAGAAGAGTTATTTCGAAAAACATTTTCACACGCCCCTGTAGGCATGGCCATTATAGATTTAAATGGAAATATTTCTCGAGTCAATAAGGTACTATGTGAATGTCTTGGACATAGTGAAAAAGAACTTTTACAGAACAACTTTAACAAGTTCACACATCCTGAGGACAAGGATATTTCCAATGAGTTTATCGATGAGCTTGTACAAAAATCCCGAGAGAGCTTTAAAATGGATAAGCGCTATATCCATAAGGATGGTTCGACCATTTGGACGCATATATCTGTTTCATCTGTTAAAAATGACTTAAATAAGATTACGCATTTTGTTGTTCAGGTTCAAGATATTACGGAACGAAAGAAAAATGAAATTCTTTTGATCAATTATCAAGATTTACTTGAGCGCTCCAATTATCTCGCAAAAATTGGTTCTTGGGAAATTAACGTTGATGATTATACCGTAACCTGGAGTAAGTCTTTGCGTAAAATCATCAAAACCAGAGATAATTTAGTTCCTAATTTTCTTGAATCTATCGATTTTTTCGCGGGCAACACACCTCAGAAAGAAATATTACAATCCGCCTTTGACAAGGCCTTAAAAGAAGGGGTGAGCTTTGATCTTGAAATTCTGGTAAAAGCCGATGGTAAAAGGCAAAAATGGATAAGAATGATAGGCATATCAGAGTTTGTAGACGGGAAATGCAAAAGATTATATGGTCTTATTCAAGATATCAATGATATTAAAAAAGCGCAACTTGCCATCGCTGTTAAAGAAGAGCAATGGCGTACGACTTTCAGTCATGCCAAAGCAGGAATGGCCATCATCAATTTTAACGGTAAGGCCGATAATGTCAACAAAAGTCTCTGTGACATTTTCGGTTATAGCATGAATGAAATGCTAGAAATTGGCATTAAGGATATTTCTTTGAGTGAGGATCTTGATAGAAATATCCAATTAATGGATGATTTGATCAACGGAGACACCGAAAACTTTACCGACGATCTGCGTTTCGTACATAAAAACGGACATGTAATTTGGGCCAACGTCTCGGTTTCAGCCGTAAAAAATGACTTCAACCAATTTACACATATGGTAGCCCAAGTGGTTGATATTACGGAATCAAAGACGAATCAAATTCTTTTAAAGAAATATAAAGACAGTTTAGAACGCTCAAATACGGTAGCGAAGATTGGCTCTTGGGAAATAGATCCTGAAACAAAAAACTTATATTGGAGTTCCAACCTTGGTCGATTGCTCGGCACGACCCATGACACTCCTCGTATTTTTAGCGATTCAATAAAAAAATATGTGCTTGATAAAGACCAAGAACATTTGCTCAGCTTGATTAACGATGCCATAGAGAAAGGTATTAATTTCGATTTAGAAATTCAGTTAAAGACAAGTATGGGCATTCGGTGGATGCGGATGTTGGGAGTTTCCGATTTTGAGAATGGATCTTGTAAAATGCTACATGGACTGATACAGGATATTGACGATTTCAAAAAAGCAGAATTGGAAATTGTACTCAGGGAGGAAGAATTTAGACAGACCTTCTGGCACGCTCCAATTGGGATGGCCCTCTTGGATTTAAACGGTAAAATCATCAAAGTCAATCCGGTAATTTGTGAAACTTTCGGTTATACAGAGCAGGAAATGCTCAATATTGAGAAAAGTGCCATTTCACATCCGGAGGATATGGATCTCACCAACAAATTGCTTGAAGAAGTTTTAAGTGGAAAGCGCGAAAGTTTTCAGCAGGAGAAACGCTACTTTCATAAAAACCGAAAATTGATCTGGGCAATCCTCTCCATTTCAGCGGTAAGAAACGATAAAGGAGAAACAACACATTTAGTGTTACAGATCAGCAATATTACCGACAAACGACTGTTGACCGAAAGTTTAAAAGAACACAATAACCGACTCCAAAATTACGCTCATATTGTATCCCACAATTTGCGTTCGCATACCGGAAACCTTTCTATGTTATTGGAATTGATTGAATTAAGCAATCATCAAGGCTGCAATAACGAGCTATTTACCCACATTAAGTCAGCTTCTGACAATATGAATGAAACGGTGCAACATTTAAGCGAGATTGTCGAAATTAACAATCTCATTAAAGACACACTTGAACCACAGAATCTAAGAAAACGGGTTGATAAATCGATAGAAAACGTTCAGGCGTCTATAACTCAAATCAACGGCGAAATGATTGTTAAGGTTACAGAAGATTATATGGTTTATGCTGTTCCGTCCTATTTGGACAGCATTGTACTGAACCTACTCACCAATGCGATAAAATACAGATCTCCCCACCGACTTTTAAAAATCGAGATAAAAGCCGGAAAAAAGAATGGTTATACTTACCTGAGCATTTCTGATAATGGATTGGGAATCGATCTCGAAAAAAATGGTTTAAAGATATTTGGCATGTACAAAACCTTCCATGAACACAAAAATGCCAGAGGTATTGGGCTATTTATTAGCAAAAATCAAATTGAGGCCATGGGAGGACGAATTGACGTTGAAAGCCAACCTAATATTGGTAGCACCTTCACTTTATATTTTAATGATGAAAAAAATTAAAACCATATGTATCATAGACGACGACCCGATCTTTAGATTTGGAACCATGAAAATGATGGAGAACGTACAGTTATCACTCAATTTTTTGGTTTATAAAAATGGAAAAGACGCCTATGATCAATTATTACCTAAACTTCAACTTAACACCAACTTGCCAGATGCCATTTTATTAGATCTTAATATGCCAGTAATGGACGGCTGGCAATTTCTGGATGAATTGGCCAAAATTCCTATCGCTAATAACATTCCAATATACATTGTAAGCTCATCTGTGGATAATCGGGATATTAAAAAAGCAAAAACCTATAAAATGGTCAATAAATACATCATAAAGCCATTTTCAATTCCCAAAATCAAGGAACTCATTGAAGAATTGGAAAACCAGGATTGATCGTTTTTTAATTCCGTTTAGGTCCGCCTTACAACGCTTTAACCCTCCTTTCAAGTAGAGAAACGCCATTCACTTTAAAAAATATTGATCTTCCGTATCTTTATTTTTGTTTAACATTAAATATTTTTAGTTAAACATATTGTATCTTTACCCAAAATTCACATTCATTTGAAAATTCTTGTTACAGGTTCCACGGGCTATATTGGAAAAAGACTCATTCCCATTCTTCTCAATGAAGGCCACGAAGTGGTTTGTGCCGTTAGGGACAAACTAAGAGTGGACAAGAATCTTCTTGAAGAGCCGCATATTTCCTTTGTTGAAGCCGACTTCCTAAAACCGGAAACTCTTGAGACCATTCCGAAAGACATCGCTGTTGTTTATTATTTAATTCACTCCATGTCAAGCAGCTCCGACGATTTTGAAAAATTGGAGGCGGCATGTGCAAAAAACTTTAAAACCTATTTTGAAACGACAAGGGTCAAACAGGTCATTTATTTAAGTGGGATTACCAATGAAGAAAGTCTGTCAAAGCATTTGAAATCGCGAAAAAATGTGGAAGATTTATTGGCATCCGAACAATATGCGCTTACCATATTCAAAGCAGGCATTATTGTAGGTTCAGGGAGCTCCTCTTTCGAAATCATTCGGGATTTGGTTGAAAAATTACCGGTGATGATTGCTCCCAAATGGTTAAATACTAAGACACAACCGTTGGCAGTCAGAGATATACTGTCATTTTTGTCAAGAGCAAAAGGCAAGGAAGAACTTTATAACAAAAGCTATGATGTCTTTGGTCCAGAAACCATGACCTACAAAGAGATGTTGCTCAACTTCGCTGAAATACGAAATTTGAAACGCTACATTCTGACCGTACCAATCATGACCCCAAAACTATCTTCCTACTGGCTATATTTTGTGACTTCCACGTCGTATAAGCTAGCTTCGTCCTTAGTGGATAGTATGGGAGTGGAAATTATTGGTAAAAAAAGTAATATCAATGAGCTGTTAGATGTGCATCCCATTAATTATCGGGAGGCCGTGGAATTGGCTTTTGAAAAGATTGAGCAAAACAGCATTGTTTCCAGTTGGAAAGATTCTCTGGTCAGTAGTGGCCGACTCAAAAACAGCCTTCATAAATATGTCAATGTTCCCACCTATGGTTGCTTCACAGATTATAAGGAACGTAAGGTCTTGGACATGGACACCACTATTAATCGCATCTGGTCCATTGGAGGCTCTACCGGATGGTATTATGGGAATTTTTTATGGCAGATCAGAGGCCATCTCGATAAATTATTTGGAGGTATTGGCTTACGACGTGGGAGAACACATACTTCCGAATTAAATGCTGGAGATGCGTTGGATTTCTGGCGCGTCATTTTCAGCGATAAAAAAGAGCGGAAACTATTGCTCTACGCCGAAATGAAACTTCCTGGTGAAGCATGGCTGGAATTCAAGATTGAAGACGGACTATTAAAGCAAACCGCCACATTTAGACCTCACGGACTGGCAGGTAGGTTATATTGGTATAGCGTGTTGCCTTTTCACGGATTTATTTTTAGGGGAATGATCAATAAATTAGTTGAAAATTAAGAACCTCAGTGCCCGTCCGAGTGCCACGGGAGGGCAAGCCCTTAAGGTACTAAAATTCACTGGTGGAAATAAAGTCTAAAACCAACTTTGCTACAATTGAAAATTGGTAAATTATAGCTCAAAACTGATCATTTATTCCTAATAAAATCTATAATTCCTAAAATCAATGAATAATGTGTTAATTATTGTTTAATGTTTTGGGCATAACTGTAAACGCCGATTTAATTTAACTATCTTTAGGCCATGATTTTGAACACCACATATTCCAATAAAAAACACGATGAACTTATCAATGACTTGCTCGGCAAACCTTTTAGTTTGTGGCAGTCCATAATGATGAAAGGTATCGGCTCCAAAAGGATGATCATTGAAGAAACGAGCCCAAATATGACGCAATATCTCAATACTGTGGCTGACGTCAATTATGCCAACTTGGAATTGCGTCCTGTAGGCGTACTCGTTAGAATCAATAAAGGCCTAAACACTTATACTTGGGTCATTCCGTATTACAAATTGGCCATACATAGAAGCAATGGATGTAGCATTCATGCAGAGGGGAAATTCATCAATTTTAGACCGAATTCAAATTACAGGGAAAACAAAGCTTTTTTCGACAAACTTCTGAACGAGAAAGTAAAATATGAGTCACAATACCATACCCTCCCGTCATTTCAATGAAACAATTGATTCACCATTTAATTCTTAAAACTATATGTTGCTTCGTTTTGGATAGCAAATCCCAAGGACAGCACTTAAAAAAGACACCATGATTCCGGAAAAAGATTTAAAAATATTTAAGGTCAACCAGATGATCAACGATTTCAACGCACATGTTGGCGACGATCATTTATACACGGGATTGGAAACTCCTATGAAGAAAGATGCATTTAAGCTTTCTGATCATGAAAAGAAAGAGCGGATCTCTGTTTTGTTTGAAGAAATCATGGAGGTGTTAGGATTGGACCTCACCAACGACTCATTAAAAGGCACTCCAAATCGGGTAGCTAAAATGTATGTGGATGAGATTTTTGCTGGTCTGAATCCCTCCAACAAACCAGAGATCACATTGTTTGACAACAATTACCAGTACAACCAGATGTTGGTGGAAAAAAACATCAGCTTCCACTCTAACTGCGAACATCATTTTGTACCCATTTTTGGCAAAGCTCACTTAGCTTATATTTCTGCAGGAAAAGTCATTGGCTTGTCAAAATTAAACCGCATCGTTCAATATTATGCAAGTCGACCCCAAGTTCAAGAGCGCTTGACCAATCAGATTGCAGAAGAATTAAAACATATTTTGGGAACTGAAGATGTTGCGGTCATTATTGACGCAAAACATTTATGTGTTTCCTCACGAGGCATCAAAGATGAATCCTCAACCACAATTACCTCATATTACGGTGGAAAGTTTGGCGCACCGGAAAAAATCGCCGAATTACAAAACTTTTTAAAAAATTGACATTATGGACATTATTAATGAAGCACTCGAATTTGAGAAGCAAAAATTAAGATCACTCTCTACTAGTGACAGAATAGAAATTTCCAGAAAAGCAAAAAGCCTTATTTTAGGGCTTAATGAGATTTATAAACGCAAGAAAGATGAACAGATCATGGACATTATGAAACGATTGACTGTCATCAAACAGAGAGTGGAAAAACGATTGAAAGGTAAACCACTTACTGCTTAGGCTGAACATAAAATATTCACCGGAAACGTATTGGGTTATTTGGGCAAAAGGCTTAAATAACCCAATAGTTCCAACATTAAAACATAACGTGTTCTTCAATTCTGCGATCAAAAGTCAGTGTTTTTATTTATAATATTCTATAGGAGAATCGTCACAAAACGGGACGAAACTAAGATAGAGTTTTTACTTTTTAATAGACCCACCCATTCATCAGCAGAACCCTGAACCTAATCTTAGGATAGTTTTTATCAAGGAGCAACGAAAAAATTAAAAGTAAGATATGAAGTTTTTAAAACCACTTTTCGTATTTCTGATCCTAAACTTTGGTGCCTTGGGACTTGGCATCTTGCTTATGGGCAATGGTCCCACAAGCGATTGGTACACCTCTATGAAACAAGCGCCATGGACGCCTCCAAATTGGCTTTTTGGAATAGCGTGGACATTCATCATGCTCTGTTTTTCGTTTTACATGGCCTTTCTTTATCTCAAGCATCCCACCAATAAGGTCATCACTCTTTTTGTGTTTCAATTTATTTTGAATGTGGCCTGGAACTTCATCTTTTTCAATCAGCATTTAATTGCCTTTGGATTGATCACCATCATCGCCTTGACGTTCGTCATTACCGCATTTTTAGTTACCTATTTCAGGTTGTTGAAAACGTATTCCTTACTTATTTTTCCGTATTTTATATGGATTTATATTGCAACCACTCTGAACTTGTATATATTAATAAACAATTAAAGACGATTTGGCTTTTAACGGGACAGGCTTATTGACCATATTGTATCTCTTGATGATGTCCTCCCGAAATGTTCTTGGAATTCTGGGAACGTAAATAACATTTAGAATTACCTAAACACACCTCCTCTTCCGTATCATTACTATGAAAATATACACCCTTCACCAAAAGCAGAACTTGCCCATTAGTATTGAAAAAGCGTGGGATTTTCTTTCTGATCCAAGAAACTTAAAAACGATAACCCCGGAGTATATGGGTTTTAACATCCTTTCTGGAGCTGACAGACCGATGTTTGCGGGACAAATCATCCAATATATCGTGACGCCTGTTCTGGGCATTAAAACCAAATGGGTCACAGAAATCACCCATAGTGTCAAAAATGAATATTTTGTGGATGAACAGCGATTTGGACCTTATGCGCTGTGGCATCATAAACATTTTATTAAAGAGATTGACGGTGGGGTTCAAATGGAAGATATCATCGATTACAAATTACCCTTTGGTCTCTTGGGACAGATGGCGCACCCCATTATTGTCAAACCGAAATTGGACGAAATATTTAATTTTAGAAGAAAAAAATTGGAGACACTCTTTGGGGTGTATAAAGGATAGTTACAAAGCAACGTTGAGGCGGGCCTGCCCGTCCGTAGCGCAGCGAAGGCGGGCTCGACCGTCCGAAACGAAGTGGAGGCGGGAAATTTTTTATTTTTAATTTTTGAACATCGAATATCGAATTTTGAATAACGAATGATGAAGTAAAATATCGGGCAAACTTTAAACTTTGAACTCGAAACCCGAAACTCGAAACCTGCCCGTCCGTAACGAAGTGGAGGCGGGGAACTTTAAACATCGATTTTTTGAACATCGAATATCAAATTTTGAATAACGAATGATGAAGTAAAATATCGGGCAAACTTTAAACTTTGAACTCGAAACCCGAAACTCGAAACTCGCCCGTCCGTAGCGCAGCGAAGGT